>CAZPCL010000157.1:0-2509 GCA_964585105.1 uncultured Methylobacillus sp. | reverse complement strand
GCCAAGCCGCGCTTTGGCTCAGCCACGGTGCGAGATCACGCGAGATTGCTCGTGCTCGAGGCGGCGCACTTCGACACCTTTCTCTCGATCGTGCCCGAGTTCAGGACCTTCCTTAACAGGCGCAACATCTACCTTGAGGACTGGAAGGGCAAGAGAATAAGTTGCATTCAGTCGGAGGCTGTCAACGCTGCGGGCACCGCAGCAGTGCTACGCCTCGCATCCTCAGGCAAACTGGGCGGCAACGTTAGCTTCGGTATGGGTAACGTCAGGGCCAACCTTGCAGACCGCGCGATCACGGCAGACCGTGAGCCCTAGCCCTATAGCCCAAATCTAACCTCTAACCTGGGCCTACCCCTATCCCGAACCCGAACTCGAACCCGAACCCTGGACTACGGTAGCCAAACCTGATCCCTAGCCCTATCCCGATCCCCATACTTTTCCCTGCCTCTAACCCTCACCCTAACCCTAATTCTAACGCTATAAAGGATGGGAGAAGCTTGTGTACAACCTACTCAAAACGGTGGCACGCGACAGCACCAAGACCCTCGTGAGCTATGTCTCCTTCCGCGTCGACGACTACTCCACAAGTGGCCCTGTCCGGACCCACTCGTCTATGCAGGCGGCGCTTGAAGCGTGAAGCGCCAAGCGGAGTGGTCCCGGTGCGCGCTCGAACCGAGGATCGGTTGAGGGGAGCGAGCGACTTCACGAGATCACCTACTCGACTTTAGTGTGCGGAAGAACCTCTCACTGCAGGGAAAGAGACAGAGAGAGATGAATCCAAGGAGGGTCGTGAACATATATCATATGTGTAGCATGTTGTGATCTGTTTAAATGTCCCGCAGTTGACTCTACTAGCTTTCGGTAATCACCTACATAATATCCACACTACTTGTCACTACCACATCAACACAAGACACAACACAACAAAACACAAGCAAAAACAAAAATAAAAGAGGCAAGATGCCCTTTGTCGTTGTCCTACAATAGCGCCTCACACCGTGTCCCCACACGGAATTCCCAAAAGTTGCGATGGAAAATGATCTTACGGGGTCTGCGCGCCATCCTTGGACCCGCGCTACTCCCGGTCCGTGAGCTCGCTGCCAATTGTGTGCATTGGCCCGAAGCTGGCGAAGAGGGCCTGCGTGGCATCGTCTACCTCGCGAGGGATGAGGTCGGCGAAGTCGCCGTCGGCAATGATCTCGGCCGAGATGTCAGCCGGGCAGTCGGCGGGCGGCACAAAGGGCGGCGCGATGCGCTGCTCGAACAGCGCGACCCAATCGAAGCCGTCGTACCTTAGGAGTTAAAAGCTTACTGCTGTGCTGCTTCTGCTGCTGCTGCTGCTGCCACTGCTGCTGCCACTGCTGCTGCTACTGCTGCTTCTACTGCTACTACACTGCTACTGCTACTGCTAATGCTAATGCTACTGCTACTACTGCTACTAGTTTGAGGCCGTCTTACCACACGTGCCCGAGGAGGGAGCCAAAGCACTTGCCGCCGAGGCGCACTGCCTCGCACGGCTGCAGCAAACCCACCACAAAGTCGGCCGCCGCGGCGCCGCCCTCCTCCTTGCGCGCGCTGTGCACCGCCGCGCGGATCGCCTTGCGCGAGACCTCCGGAGCGTCGGCGAAGTCCGTCACCTTCTGCTGCGACGAACGCGAGTTACGCGACGAGATGGATCCATCCATCCAGCGCGATGCGCGCAGCGAGCGAGGCGATGAAGGCGGTGAGCCGTGTGCGACGTCGACCGGCGAGTCGTGTGCGAGCTCGAGCCAGCTTGCTCTCTCGGAAGTCTGGTCGAGCTCAAACCTGCCGTGACCACGTGCACACGTGTACGTCAACTATCACTTACTCCCCTTTCGCCTTTTTATACAAGCAATATTCGTATCTGCATAGGAATCCTCCGGCGATTTGAGCTCTGAGCTTTAACCTGCTGGGCGAGGCACCCTCGTCGTGGCCGAAGGGGCCGGGCTCGCCGAGCAGTAGCTCGTGAGTGAGCACGCCAAGCGCCCACAAGTCACCTGATGCACTGCGGCCTCGGCCGCTCCACTGCTCGGGCGGCATGTAGCTATCGGTACCGATGCGCGCGAAGGTGCGGCGGGTGGGTGAGCCCGAGTCGCGCGCGGCCAAGCGTGGGCCGATTCGCTTGGAAGCGCCGAGGTCGGCTAGCTTGACATGGCCCTCGGAGGTAAAGAGAGCAGGTGTGAGTAAGAGAGCAGGTGTGAGTAAGAGAGCAGGTCGTAGCGGTAACATACATGCACATGCACATGCACATGCACATGCATGCACATGCACATGCACATGTGCATGCACATGTGCATGTGCATGCACATGTGCAGTGCATGTGCATGCACACAAGTTACTAACCGCTGCTCCGAAGAGATGAACGATCCAGCTCCATGTGGAGGGCATCAAGCCACCCCATGAACTTCTAATTACTTACTTACGCGTTGCACCATGGCGGTGAGCAGCACGTTCTCCAGCTTGAGATCGCGGAAGACGAAGCCGTGCC
>CAZPCL010000156.1:0-2515 GCA_964585105.1 uncultured Methylobacillus sp. | reverse complement strand
AAATTTAGGTTGATATCTCTATCCAAATCGTTTAAGTGGCGGTGAGGAGTTGTGCCTCCTCCAGCACCCAAAATGTTAAAGAAAGAATCATATATATAGACGTCTGATTTGACAGCTTCCATCATAATTCTTGTTAAATCTGCTGCTAAAGATTGAATTATAGGACTGGAATCTTTTAATAAGTTGAATTCAGATGAGCGTGTACCAAACCGAGCATCGTTCTTTACCTTTTTCTTTACAGTAGAATTTATTGCGTAGAGTTTAGTGATGAGTCCTACTTCTACCGCTCTTTGTAATTTAAATGGATTAGATGGTAATCCTGTAAATGAGCCTATATAATCCGTATCATCGATCGATACTTCACTTCCCTCACGAGATTTTCTTGACTTCATAACACTCAATAGCAATCTAAAATCTTTTGATTGTGGATCGAAGTGATTTGCTTTCCCTATGCTTTCTATCGCTAAATCTTTATAACCCTTAAAATAAAGAACTTTACTCAAGTGGCTATAGGCTAGGGCAAAGTCAGGTTTCAAGGCTATTGCTTGTGTATAGCTAGCTTCAGCGTCGTTTAACTTTCCTAGCTCTTTGAGCGTGTTACCCAAGTTGCTGTGGGCTTCAGCATAGTCAGGCTTCAACGCTATCGCTTGTTTATAGCTTACTTCAGCCTCGTCAAATCTTCTTAGTTCTTCGAGAGTGGTACCCAAGTTGCTGTAGGCTTCAGCATAGTCAGGCTTCAACGCTATCGCTTGTGCATAGCTTACTTCAGCCTCATTTAATCTTCCTAGTTCTTTGAGCGTATTACCCAAGTTGTAGTGGGCTTCAGTAAATTCAGGCGCCAACGCTATTGCTTGCGTGTAACTAGCTTCAGCCTCGTCTAATCTGCCGAGTTGTTTAAGAGTGGCGCCTAGGTTGTTATGGGTTTCGGCATAGTCAGGTTTCAACATTAGCGCCCGTGTATAGCTTGCTTCAGCCTCGTCAAATCTATCCAGCTTTTGGAACGTGTTACCCAAGTTGCTGTGGGCGTCAGCTAAGTCAGGTCTCACAGTTATAGCCTGGATATAGCTTGCTTTAGCCTCATCTAATCTGCCTAGTTCTTGCAAAGTGTTACCCAAATTGTTTTGGGCTTCGGCATCCTGCGGCGCTAATTGCACAGACGTTTGACTGGCAACTAATGACTCACTTACTCTACCCGTTTGTTTGAGCACAGCGCCAAGTACTTTCCAGCCAAATTGATGTTTAGGAAACTCGTTAGTAATAGATACCGCTAGTTTTTCAGCGTCATCAAATCGCTCGTTCTGATAGTGCTCTAAAAGACTGCTAAGTTCTTCCTGAGATGGACTGATACCTTTTAAGTTTTGTGTTTTTGCCTTTTTCTTGTTCTTTTTTTGTTCAGCTAATTTCTTTCGCTTCTCCGACAATGTTAGGTTTTTCTTTTGCACAACTAATTTAGGTTCGTTTACTTGAGTTGTTGTTGTGATTTGACCTTCGATAGCATCAACTTTATCTCTAGGCACTCCTTGCTTTTTTGCCTGTTCAAGAATTTGTCTAGCATTATCAAACTGCTTTTCTTTAATAAGAGCGTCAATGTAACTCAACCAAAACTGTTCTACTTTTGGATTGGCTTCGACAGCAGTTTTAAACAGTGGCAATGCAGCATCAGCTTTATTCACTGATACTGCTATTACCCCTAGGTTATGACTGGCATCAGGATGCAAAGGCTGGGATTGTAATATAGCCCGATAAAGACGCTCGGCTTCTTCAAGCTTGCCTTTTTTATGCGCAGTCACCCCTTGCTGAAGTGCTTGTTCGGTAGTCAGTTCCATTGAAAGTTTTTAAACGCTGCTTCATACATCCTATAAGCACCTATTTTAATTTGTTATTACATGCTTTTCGCATGTTATTTTAGTTGTAATTATTGTATCGATTTATATGGGATTCGGATAGCACGTTTTTTGACGTCTAAAATTATCAGTGTTCTCTCGCTGTCATCTAGCATCTTTTCTGAGTCTCACTATGCCTGTCATTCACAACGTCAAACAGAATTATAGACAGCTGAAAACCATGCATTAATTAGTATTTTTCAAACACTTATTAACTGATTTGTTGATCGGGCAACGGCTTCTGGGGAGTGGTGGGTTTGATGGCAGTTCGAACTGCGTTTTTGGCAGTGGATTTGCTAGGTTGCTGAACAGGCTGTTTGATGACTTTGGTTTTGGGAATGGAAACTGTGCGAGTGTGACTTTATTAGGTCACTTCCAAGCATCAGCACCAAAACCTGTGAGTTTAGGCACTTTAAGTTCTCAAGCTAGGTAGAAAGATTGGGTGTTTGAAGGTGGAGTGGTGTTTCACTTCAGGTCCGCCTTAATGTTATTCTTGCTCAGACAAATAAATAATGGAATGTTCAATGGACCTAACATTAGATGAAGCCCTTAAGCAGGGTATTGAAGCTCATAAGGCTGGACAGGTTCAGGAAGCTGAGGGACTTTATACTGCGATCCTAAATGCCCAGCCT
>CAZPCL010000155.1:0-2517 GCA_964585105.1 uncultured Methylobacillus sp. | reverse complement strand
GATTTAATTAACTAATAGGCCTGGTCGCGGGTCTATTTTTATTTAGGAGCAGTTAAAATGAAAATTGAAATAAACGCAAAAATTAGAGAGTTGAAAGGTACGGGTGCGAGCCGCCGTCTTCGACATTCAGGGAAAGTGCCTGGAGTCTTGTACGGTGGAAAAAATAAATCAACAAGTATAGAATTGGATAGCAAAGAATTATTTATGCAATTCAAGCATGAGGCCTTCCACGCTTCTATTCTTACTTTAAATTTAGATGGGAAAAAAGAGCCTGTATTACTTAGAGACTTTCAAATGCACCCAGTTAGGAACAATATTCAACATATTGATCTTCAACGTATTGATGAAAGTAAGAAACTTAGCGTCAAGATACCATTTCACTTCTTAAATGAAGAAGTTGCCCCAGGTGTTAAATTAGAAGGCGGTATTGTTTCACATATTATGGTTGAAGTAGATATATCATGTCTTCCAAAAGACTTACCTATTTATATTGAAGTAGATCTAATAAATTTATCAATAGGTGACTCAATACACTTGTCAGAAATAAAAGCGCCAGAAGGTGTTGAATTTACTGCATTATCCGAAGAAAATGACCCAATCATAACTTCTGTATCCAGACCAAAAGTTGTTGTAGAAGAAGTGGTAGCCGCACCAGAAGCTGAAAGTGAAGAAGGTGAAAGTGAAGAAGGTGAAGAAGGTGAAAATTCTAGTAAGGATGGAGAAAATTCTGATGAGTCAAAAAAAGACTCTGAGGAATAAACTTTTTATCGGAAATTTAATTTTAGGATTATATGGATTCTAATGACTGGGATAAGGTTATTTGTTGGTCTCGGGAATCCTGGTGATAATTATAAAGCTACCCGTCATAATGCTGGTTTTTGGTGGGTAGATTTTATTGCTGAAAATCACCGTTTATCTTTAAAAAATAGCTCAAAATTCTATGGGTTATATGGAAAATATTCAAAAGAAAGTGAATACTTTTTTCTAAAGCCAAATACGTTCATGAATGATAGTGGTAAATCTGTTGCTGCATTATCCAATTATTACAAAATTAAGCCAGAAGAAATACTTATTATCCATGATGAACTTGACTTGCCTCCAGGAAATACTAAATTAAAGCTTGGTGGTGGTCATGGTGGCCATAATGGAATAAAAAATATTGCGGCTCAATTAAAAACAAATAATTTTTGGCGTTTAAGGCTTGGTATTGGTCATCCAGGAGAGAAAAGTTTAGTCCATGACTATGTTTTAAATAAGCCTCAAAGATCTGAAAAAACTGCTATAGAGGATACAATTTTTAACAGTTATAAAATTTTTTCACTACTTACGATGGGTGATTTTGAAAAAGCAATGCTAAACCTTCACTCAAAATAAAATATTAGGAATAATCTATGAAATGCGGAATTGTTGGCCTACCAAATGTTGGAAAGTCCACGTTATTTAATGCTATAACCAAAGCGGGGATTGATGCTGAGAACTATCCTTTCTGCACTATTGAGCCGAATGTTGGAATTGTAGAAGTTCCTGACCAAAGAATACATGCATTGAAGAAAATTGTGTCCCCATTAAAGACACAACCAGCAACAGTAGAGTTTGTAGACATCGCAGGATTGGTTGCGGGAGCATCAAAAGGAGAAGGTCTTGGTAATAAGTTTTTAGCTAATATAAGAGAAACTGATGCGATTATGCATGTTGTGAGATGCTTTAATGATGAAAATGTTATCCATGTTGGAGGAAAAGTAAATCCATTATCTGATATTGAGACTATAAATACTGAATTGATACTTGCAGATATGGAAACGTTAGAGAAGGCAATTCAAAAAGAATCTAAAAAATCTAAATCAGGGGATAAAGAATCATTAGCACTTATTAGTGTGTACACAAAAATTGAAGCTGCATTCAATCAAGGTGACTTAGCGTGTCATGTTGACTTGAGTCAAGATGAACTAGGCTTAATTAAGCCACTTTGCCTCATAACAATTAAACCAGTAATGTTTCTTGCAAACGTGGATGAAAATGGATTTAAAAACAACAATAATCTAGATGAGCTTAGATCATATGCTACTAAATTTAATATTCCTGTAGTTCCTGTAAGTGCAAAAATTGAATCTGATATTTCTAGCCTAGAGGATGAGGAAAAAGAAATTTTTTTATCTGAAATGAGTTTGGATGAGCCAGGATTGAATCGCGTCATTCGCTCCGCTTTCAATCTATTAGGATTACAAACATATTTTACAGCTGGCGAACAAGAAGTCAGGGCTTGGACAGTGAAAGTGGGTGCAACCGCCCCTGAAGCAGCTGGAGTTATTCATACAGACTTTGAAAAAGGCTTTATTAGAGCTGAAGTAATTTCTTATGATGATTACATACAACTTCAAGGAGAGCAAAAATCAAAAGAAGCTGGAAAGATGAGATTGGAAGGTAAAGACTATGTTGTAAAAGACGGAGATGTGATGCATTTCAGATTTAATGTTTAATATCTTTGACTTTACAAGTTGAAAAAAAGTATAATCCACG
>CAZPCL010000154.1:0-2517 GCA_964585105.1 uncultured Methylobacillus sp. | reverse complement strand
TATAGAACAAACACTATCAAGCAGCTCAGAAGGAATGGGTGATGTACAAGCTGGTATAGAGTTCATATATCACATGAGAGAGCATATAGTAGACGTAGGAGTTGCAACACTATATCTGTTTGCGTGCTATGCGTTCTATCTGTGGCTAAAGAAAGTCATACAATAGTGAGAACACTAGATGTCATAGTGCTTGTGATTATAGTATGTATACTGTCTTCATTTGCACATGACTTACTAGATCATATTGGGGGGATATCATATGAATGAACAAGAGTTCTTTGAATGGCTTCAGACCTGTCCTACGTCTGATTGGCTAATCGTACATAAAGAAGGGGGACTGAGAACAGTCAACTTCATAGTAGAGAAACCTTCAAAACGTAATGTAGGGCCATATGTTCTTGCCCAAGACCCCTCATAGGGGACTGTATGGTACTGTATGGTACTTTGCGGAACTAGCATTTAAATGCTGAAATAAACATAGAGGAGTGGTGATTAGTGTCTGCTACTTATCAGTTTTTATTTACCACATACTCGAAATAATATACAGAAATACCACAGGTACTCATAACACCGCAGTAGGTAATAACCATACCATAGGTACACATAACACCGCTGTAGGTTATGACACCCAAATTAATTCAGAATAAGCCTAGAAAGGGCCTTGACAACACTCTCATAGCTTGTTATAATAGTATTGTAATAAGGAGAGAATCATTGATTAAAGTTACTTGGAAAAGATACAGAAATGATACTGAACCAAAGGAGAAACTCTTTGATAGGTATCTAGATGCTAAGGTATTCTTTATGTTTCTACAAAAGGCTAGATGGGCAACCTGTCCATCACTGACAGTGCTAGATTAGGCCTTGACAAGTCTTCTAGTATATGTTATGATAATACTGTATTAATGAGAAAGAGAGAATCATATGATTAGTAATCCAACAGAATATAAGACAGTGATCGAATCAGCTGGTGTATGTACTGGTATAGGCTACGGTAGTACAGAGAGTAAGTCACTACAGAGCGCTATAGCACAGTTCGAGATAAGGAACATACCTGTTGCTCCATTAGGTGCTAAGACAGCTGCTAGTGTAGTAGCTGCTATAGACACTATAACGACTACGGTGGTGTAATGAACGAATCAACAGAGTTTGGTTTCTCATTCAATGATGTGTGGATCACTGATCCTACACTTGATGAGACAGGTAGGTTTACTGTAGACCCTAGTGAGTACTATGGCAGCAGATATGAGAACGCAGAGATAGATTGGTGTATTGCAAATAGTACAACATAGCCCTTGACATAGGAAACGAATCATGTTATAATAATACTATAAGACATTGAGAGAACAGCCATTAAGGTTGGTATGGGTCACAGTAAAGTTCCACGAATGGTGGTGTGACGGTGAAGTTGGTTGTTCTCTTATGCATTGCCTGTAGTAGGTGGACTCGTGGTTAGTCACGGCATCCTACTCTGGTTGGTATGATTCGGGCATGGGTGGCATAAACTGAAGAGGCCTAGCCTAATCTATAAATGTAATAAGTATCCAAAGAGATATTTCAGCAAACATAGCCCCCCCTAAAACTGGGCCGCTATCAAAACAGGAACAACGGAGTTTTATGAACCCACAATTACGAACAGTTTATCTTATGGTTTTTATCTGTGTATTACTGCATTTTGTAATTATACCTATATGGATGTGGAGTTTAGAGTTATAATATGAAACCCTTACATAAAGCAATGCTAGAGACACTCAGAGAGAGTAAAGACATAGGTCTGTATACTGCTGACTGGTTTCACTTTGTATTCTCTAAGAACCCTGATCTCAAGTCGGAAGCACCGTTCTTCTATGAGTATCAGTATGAGATGTCTGTATGGGGATTGGCAATCGAATCAAAAGAATATACAGGATTATGGAAACTTGCAAAAGGTGCGAATTACTTCTATGAAAAAGAATGGAAGCCAGGAGAAGGATAAACACTATGAATGAAACACCACAAATACCTCTACCCTTTTCAGAGATTGATGAAGAGAATAGTCGCCAGATACGAAAGTTTCTTAAACGTGTAGGTATTAATTCTCAGCGTGTAATTGAGGAAGAAATGAAGAAAGAGGAACACCTCTTGATAAACGGTAAGATATCTATGGTATTAAACGTAGGAAGCGAGCAGATTACTTTCTACATGGCTGAAGAGAAACCTGTCAAAGAATGGCCGTCATGGAGTCTTTAAATGAAAGATCCTAGAAAACCAAATGATGATGCGATTTTATTTACGATAGTTGTTGGAATATTTGCGATGACACTCTTGATGTGGATGCAGCTGTAATGAGTGGTATGCATTTACTTCCTATTTACTATACGACTACGGTTCATAGCCGCAAGCGAAAAAAATCGCGAAAAATCTCCAAGAGTATGCAAGAGGCTCAGAGAAAGCACGATAAGTTTCTCAAGAGTATAGGAATTGGTACAGAGAAGAAACGGAGCGTAGCGCAGTCTGGTAGCGCATCTGCTTTGGGAG
>CAZPCL010000153.1:0-2551 GCA_964585105.1 uncultured Methylobacillus sp. | reverse complement strand
CCAGTGCGGGAGTGGGTACAGCATCGCATGGTCTGATGTGTGATGGGTTCCTAACCACATAAATACCGACGTGTGATGAGTGATGTCCATAGAACTTATTGGTACGCGGTAGACATCGCGCAGAACCACCGGGAGATGACCACGGGAGACGAAGAGGTCAGGGTAGTGCCACTTGGACAAAAATGAAGAAGAATCCTAACTCTCATGTCTCAATTTAAAGCGGCTAACGGGGCGACACGAGGCACGACCTCGGCGAGGACTGACATTGTTTTTGCTTTCTCAGTTTCCTCGAACGGAACCTTGAGATTCGCGCACCGAAGCTCCTGTTTGAAGATTGTCCCCAACTCCAATGCATCAACCCCCTTCCCCATCCCCCCGTAGCCATCGTAGGAAGAGAGCCGCTAGGTGGGTCGCCACTCGGTAAATAACCTCTTGTAACGTCCAAGAGTCGATAACAGTCGAAGATCAGTCGCTGTTAGCAACAGCGAAGGTATGCGTCCCTCCACGGACGAGGAGATCATCCTCCTCGACGCCAGAGCGGTTGGCAGCGACGACGAGGACGGCAAGGACACCCTCTTCGTCCTCGCCATAGCAGTTGCTGATGATGGCAGTGGCGAGTACTCCGGGACGGAGGGTGCGAGGCGGCTACGGCGAAAGAGGGCGCAACAAAAGGCGGCGGCAGCGGCGGCGGCGGCGGCGCAACTGGCACCGGCGGTGGAGGTTTTCGCTGTGGGGACAGAAGCAAAAAAGGAGACCGCCGGGGAAGTGGAGCATGTGGATGCCGACGTCAGCGAGGTTCCTGACGACACGTCGGTAATTCTTACTGAGCTGATGGATGCAAATGACGACAGCGAGGGCGGAGATGACGTTGAGGGCGCTGCGCCTCAGCCGGCTCTGGCACTGGCTCTGGCGCAGCCGGCGATGGTGCTGACAGACGCAGTCGATGCGGCCGTGCGTCAGGCGGAGGCTGAAGGGCTGACACTGCAGCCGTCAAGCAACGCAACGGGCTATAAGGGCGTGTACAGCGACGCGTGTAGCCGTCACAAGGTGAAGCCTTTCAAGGCATCCTTCAAAGAAGCCGGCAAAAACGTGCACCTCGGCTCTTTCATCACGGCAGCGGAGGCGGCATTGGCTCGTGCAAGGACGCTCAAGGCGCAGGCAGCGGCGGCCAGGGCGGCCGAGGGCGCACAGGCCACCACCGCCCAAGGGCGCCCGAAGCCAGTTCCGCTCGTGACCGAAGTGGCAGTGGCCACTCAGGCGACGGCGGAAGGGCAGAAGCCGATGAAATTCCCTCTGGTCGTTGCAGCACGCCCTGGTTGGCTTGGCCAACCCGCAACGACCCACTCACCGCCTGCTCGCGTGCCAGCTGGGCTGCTTCAACTGGAAGCGAAACGCGCCGCTCCGTTGGACGACTGGACTAACGACTGGAAGCTTCCGGCCAAGAAGCGTCGTCACGCGCTGAGCCCGAGTACGAGCCCGTGCCAGAGTACGAGTACGAGCCCGGCGTACGCGAGGGCACCCGGGGCGCAAGCACTGATGCAGGCGCCGGCACAGGCGCAGGAGCAGGCGGAGATGGAGGTGACCGAGCCTGTGGAGGAGACCGAGCCTGCGCCGCCCACAGAGAGTGCCTTGGTTTACGCGAGGTCGCCGGAGGCGCAAGCGGACACCGCCAACCCGAAGCCTGTGCCGCTCACGGCCGAGGAGGCGGTGGCGCAGGCGGCGGCGGAAGGGCTGACGCTGCAGCAAAATGCATGCAGCGCAGGCTACAAGGGCGTGAAGCGGCGACGGGACAGCAACACTCGCAAGTACGAGGCAAGAGTGTGCCGCGATGCCAAACAGATCCACCTCGGCTCTTTCGAGACCGCAGAGGAGGCGGCCCTAGTCTATGCGAGGACGGCTGAGGCGCAGGCGGAGGTGGCCGAGATCAACACGAGCCGTACGCCTAGTTCGAAACCTGCGCCGCTCACGGTCGACGAGGTGGTGGCGCAAGCGAAGGCAGAAGGGCTCCAAGTGGAGCCAAGCAACACGTCCAACTCCGGTTACAAGGGGGTCTCCATCAACACCGGAACGCACCATCAGCATGGGAAACGCTTCGAGGTGAGGGTGCAGCGCGCAGGCAAGAAAGTGTATCTCGGCTCCTTTGCCACCGCCGAGGAGGCGGCACTTGCCTATGCGAGGGCGACCAAAGTGTGGGATCCCATCATCCGACCAAAGTAGAAGAGATGTTGGTCGCCCTCGCATAGACTATCCCAACATCCGAATGTGATATCCCAACATGATGTTGGGATAGTAGTACGCAAGTGTGGTCGTGCTGCGGCACAAACCAGAGAAATGCCCCCCCCTTCTCTGCTGTTAAATCGACCTTATTTTTACTAACTTTTAGCGTCCCTGACGAGGACTTGCAGAACTTGCATAACGGTCGGTGACGAGGGATCTGTAGCCTCACCTGACTTCCGGTTCTCTGCAGCCTCGCGATGCCGGGCGCACCGACTACTGTCACGATGCACGCCGTCACTGGCGCCTTTACAGACGCTCGAGTCGAGTCGGCTTT
>CAZPCL010000152.1:0-2575 GCA_964585105.1 uncultured Methylobacillus sp. | reverse complement strand
CACAGACCCCTCCTGTCACTAACCCTACCCCTCCTGCCATGATCCCCACCACCTCTACCCTCTACCCTTTAGAGTACCCTCTCAGCCACCTCGCTTACTAATGACTCTCTCACCTTACTTGCTTCCTTACTCACTTGCTGACAGGCGTGCCGCTGGAGCTCTCCTACGGCCACCTTGCGCGCTGCCTCACTCTGCGCCGCGTGCAGGATATGCCGCACCCACAGTACTACTTACCACTAGCTCTTACCTACTTACCACTAGATCGTAATACTTGCCATTGCTTACCTAGAGGGCCCTCTAGCTTACCATTGCTGACTATCGCTACACAGGCCATTTTGCAGACGCGCGTTGGCTCCCGCCCGCGCTTCGTCGGCCCCGGGCAGAGGCTGCTCACACTGTGCACCCTCTCGCTCGTCGTCATGCACTGGTACGCCTGTGGCATGTGGCTCATCGGTGAGAGGCAGGCGGCGGCCGGGCGCGGCACCTGGGTCTCGCAGGTATACGTATAGAGAGAGTAAGTCCATCTGTCAGCCAGCCAGCCAGTAAGTCCGTCCGTCCTCCACCAGTCAGCCAGTATAAGTCCTAAGTAAGTCCTAAGTAAGTCCTAAGTAAGTCCTAAGTAAGTCCATCCGTCAGTAAGTAAGTTGGTCAATGAGTGAGTACGACCTATAGCACATGGCTCTCGCAGGCGATGGATGGCGCATACCGCCGCTCTAGCCAGCGATGGCCGTGGCCGCTGTGGGCCCGCTATATGTACGCTTTCGACCGCGGGCTAAACACGGTGCTTGGTGGCGAAAGTCGCGGCGGCACGCACGAAGAGCTCTTCTGGTCAGTGCTTGGGGCAGCGCACCCTAAGCCTAAGCCTACGCCAAACCTTACCCTGACCGTAACCGTAGCCCTCACCCTAGTCCTAACCCAACGCCTCCGCCAAACTTGACCCTGACCCTAACCAGGTCAGTGCTGGGGCAGCTTATGGGCGTAGCATGGCTCGCCTACTTCACCTCGGAGATGGTGCAGCTTGTGACCAACATGAACCAGCGCGACGAGCTCGCGCGCTCCAAGATCTCCCGGGTCGAGGTCTTCGCACACCACGCGCGGCTGCCTTCCGAGCTCAACCTTCGCGTCAAGAAGCACCTCGAGCACGTGCTGCTCGCTAAGAAGATCGATCTCGATACCAACGAGCTGCTCGCAGAGTTGAGCGCCCCGCTGCGCGGCGAGGTGGGTGCCTGCACCTGCACCTCTGCTACCTCGGTATCTACCCCTTGCATATCCTGGCTGTTACGCCTTCCCTTACACCACCCACAACCCCTTTTTACGTAGGTGGCGCTGCACCGCTGCCACGCCTTCTTGCTCAATCCCAAGTTCGTCAACCTCCTCGGCTTTAACGCGGATGGCGATGCCGACGAGCAACTCGAGCATGGCATGTTCATCAAGCAGCTGGTAAGTTAGTGGTAAGGAGAGAGAGGTAGAATGAACATGTAGGGAGGAGGGAGGAAGGGAGGGAGGGAGGCAGGCAGGGAGGCAGGGAAGGAGAGAGGGAAGGAGAGAGGGAAGGAGGTAGGTAGGTAGGTAGGTAGGTAGGGAGGGAGGGAAATTGCGGACACAATGTGAAAACTTATCTTGCGGGCGGAAATCTGATAGCATTCGGACGGGCTGCTGCGTCTCTACGTTCCGCTACGTTTCTGACTACTATAGTACGAGTGCGAGTGGTCATTAGTCTCACAACCCCTTTATACAGCATCTCCCCGCACCCCTTGTACAGGTGCGCAAGCTGCACCTGGTCGTCTTCTCGTCGGGCGACTTTGCAATGGTGGAAGGCGAGAGCGGCGAGGAGGTCTACTTCCCCACACCGTGCTACTTTACACCTCCTTGGTGCTGCACCCCCTCCATACCAAGCTACATCCCCTTATTAGGTCTACTTTCTCTCGCGTGGAATCGTCGCCATCGTCGCTGGCGAGCGGCAGGTGACCACACTACACATTATATTACCGTGCTGCAACCCCAGACCGTGATTAACTCCTCACTAGATGTACACTAGATGCCACACACCCTGACCGTGATACTCTCCCTTACCATGCTACACACCCCTACCAGGTGGCCACGCTCACCAACGGCGACTGCTTCGGTGAGATTCCGCTGCTCACACCAACCAATTGTAGTGGTCACTACTCAGTAGTGCTCACTATACTAGCACTTGCTATACTTACCAGGCGAGATCGCGCTGCTCGTGCCTGGCCTGAGGCGCACGGCCTCCATCGTGGCCCAGACCTTCTGCGAGGCGCACGAGCTCCCTTATGATCACACCACCTTATCCTCTCTGCGAGGCCCACGCGCTTCCTACATCTCCACTACTCCACTACATCTCCCGTACCCAGGCTGCAGCCCTAGAGTACATTAGTACTGAGGCTGCAACCCTATGACAGGTGCATGCACATGCATATGCATGTTGTGCCTTGCACATGTCACATGCACATGCAACATGCACATGTCACATGCACATGCAACATGCACATGGTTATGCACATGCACATGTGCATGTTACATGTGCATGCACATGTCACATGTGCATGTGCAT
>CAZPCL010000151.1:0-2602 GCA_964585105.1 uncultured Methylobacillus sp. | reverse complement strand
TCTCGAAGCCAATCCAAAGATAGAACAGTTTTGGCTGAGCTATATTGACACTCTCATCAAAGAAAAACAGTTTGATAATGCTAAGCAAGTCTTCGATCAGGCAAAAAATCAGGGTGTGGCTGGAGAAAAATTAAATGTCCTGAAGGCACAATTAGCCTCCATAAACGAACCAGAAAATGTTAGTAGTTTAAGCCCATCTCAGCAACAACTCAGCAGTCTATTGGAGCACTATCAAAACGGACAATTTGCAGAAGCTGAAAATCTTGCGACATCCATCACTCATGAGTTTCCCAAGCATGAATTTGCGTGGAAAGTTTTGGGCGCAGTATTAGGGGCAATAGGCAGAAAGTCTGAAGCTGTGGATGCTAAACAGGCAGCAGTCACTTTATCTCCTCAAGATGCCGAAGCCCAGAATAACCTAGGTAACGCGTTCAAAGAACTAGGAAGATTGTTAGAAGCTGAAGCTAGCTACAGGCAAGCAATCGCTCTATCTCCTCAATACGCTGTAGCGCACAGCAACTTGGGTGTCACACTCCAAGAACTAGGAAGATTAGAAGAAGCTAAATTAATTTTGAGGCATGCGATCGCGTTGAAACCTGACTATGCTGCAACCCACAACAACTTGGGCATCACGCTTAAAGAGCTAGGAAGATTAGACGAAGCTGAGGCAAGCTACACGCAAGCGATCGCGTTGAAACCTGAATATGCCGAAGCCCACAATAACTTTGCTACCGTTCTAAAAGAACTGGGCAGATTAGACGAGGCTGAACTAAGTTTGAGGCAAGCGATCGCGTTGAAACCTGACTATGCTGCAGCCCAACACAACCTGGGCATCACGCTCCAAGAACTCGGCAGATTAGACGAGGCTGAAGCCAGCTACACGCAAGTGATCGCGTTGAAACCTGACTATGCCGAAGCCCACAATGACTTGGCTAACACGCTCCAAGAACTGGGCAGATTGGGCGAGTCTGAAGATTGCTATAAGCAAGCGATCGCGTTGAAACCTGACTATGCTTTAGCTCATTATGGATTGGGTAAACTTCTTTATATCAAGGGTAATGAAGACTTAGCTCTAGAAAACATTGTGAAAGCAGATGATATTGAACCACAGTCAAAAGACTATGAACTAATGCTGAGTGTTATGAAAGGAAGAAAAGCCCGCAAGGAAAATGAAGCCAAGGTTGGCGATACGAGTAACATAAGTCCTATGACAGGATTAATCTCAAGTCCATTTGTTTTAAATAGAGTAGTAGAAGCAGAGCTCATTACTTGCCTTTATGAAATGGATTCTATTCAACTAGATAAAACTAAAAGAGTCCGGTTGTTAGCTTCTGGAAAAGATGATGCTCGCTATGGAAATGGTAGGGTTTCACCAGACTTTAATTTATTTAAAGATGCTCGTTCTATCATACAAAAGTTAGCTGAAAATTTAACAGAAATTATGATGGATGCTGTGAAATCAGACATCTATATATATGATTCTTTCTTCAATATTTTGAGTGCTGGAGGAGGTGTAAGTCCTCATAATCATTTATCCGCCTTAGACAAAGATATTGAGTTAGGTTTAGGCAAACAAAAGTATTCCCTTGTATATTATCTTTCTGTTGGAGATCAAAATTGTATTGATCCAGGTCTGTTAAAACTTTACGAACCCAGCGAAGATATTCTCCCATGTGAAGGTATGATAATGATTTTTTCCGCTAGTAGGATGCACTCTGCAGTTTATTCTGGGAAAACAGATAGAGTTATGATTGGTGTTAATTTTTATAGTCTTTGAAGTTCTTTTACCCCATTACCTGTGTGATATTTGAAGTGGGTGTTTGGTAACTAATGACTACATTAGTGCTATTCAACTCGGTATATAAGTATCTAAGTAATTAGCTAACTACTTTATGTAAGTGGGACACTTGAGGTGCCAGCACTTCAATGAAGCATTTAAATAAATGACCTTCAATGATATTCTTATACTTTGATAACATCATGGATTGGTTCATGGAACTGACATTAGAAGAAGCCCTTCAGAAAGCTGTTAAAGCCCATAAGGCTGGTCAAATTCAAGAAGCAGATGACCTCTATAAAGGTATAATTCAGTCGCAACCTAAACACCCTAATGCTAATCGTAATATAGGTGTGTTGGCTGTTAGCGTGAGTAAAATACACGAGGCACTGCCGTTCTTTAAAACAGCCCTAGAGGCTAATTCTAGTATAGGTCAATTCTGGCAAAGCTACGCAGAGCTCTTGAGTTGCACTACGAAACCACTATAAAAGGCAAAAATAACTTCCACCACAATACACGTAGCTCCAGATTCATATGTGCAGCGACTGTGCTACTTAGTTTCTGAAAATTATTATAAAATTTACCAAAATAGATATTAAGAGCTTTTAATGGAATTGACTATCGAACAAGCACTGCAGCAAGGGGTGACTGCACATAAAGAAGGCAAGCTTGAAGAAGCTGAGCGACTTTACAAAGCTATATTACGATCACATCCAGCACATCCCGATGCCAATCATAACTTAGGGGTAATAGCAGTCTCTGTTAATAGGGTTGAATTGGCATTGCCATTATTTAAAACAGCCCTCGAGGCTAATCTCAAAATAG
>CAZPCL010000150.1:0-2610 GCA_964585105.1 uncultured Methylobacillus sp. | reverse complement strand
TGGTCATATGAATGTTTTATTAGCAGAGGCAGATGTTCCATATGAGCAAGTTGTAGAGATGGATGATATTAATAGCGAATTTGGACAAACAGATGTTGTTCTAGTTATTGGAGCTAATGATGTTGTTAATCCAGCAGCAAAGACACCAGGTAGCGCTATTTATGGAATGCCTATTTTAGAAGCGCAAAAAGCAAAAATGATTATTGTTAATAAAAGATCAATGGCGCCAGGTTATGCTGGGCTAGATAACGAACTTTTCTATTTAGATAAGACTATGATGGTTTTTGGCGATGCAAAAAAAGTTGTAGAAGATTTAATTAAATCAATCGAATAAAAAAAGGCTTATTATATAAGCCTTTTTTTAATATAAAATTAATTACTCAGCAGTTAATGGCGGTAGATCAGACGAAACAGTTGGAGCGATTCCATCACCAACCTGATAATAAGAGTAAGCATAGTAACCAGCTAAAGCTATGATCACTAATACGATAATATTTTTTAACATAATCTAATCCTATAATAAATTAATCACAGAACAACATTAACACACTATAATTAAAATATAAATTAAAAAAAATTAAAGAATTATGGTTAATATTGCTCAAATTTACTTCGCTACCTATTTCACAGAAATTATCATAGTAATTCTTGTTTTATCAATAGTTGTTGTCATGATATCAATTTTTTACGTATTATTCAGTTCAGCAGAAAAAAAAGTAATAAAAAAACAAATCCATATAAATGAGAAGAAGGTTAAAAAAATCAAATACACAAAACAATTTCTAAAAGGCGTTGATGGAATAGACCTAGATTTGAAAGTTAGCAATAAAAAAGCTTATCGTAAAACTTAAAAACAAGTAATACAAAAACTGTTGCTTAAGAAAACCTAGTGAAGGTGGCCCGCATATCGCTCGGGCCAAGCGGCAATAGTACTTCAACAGGAGGAATAAGAACTATTACAAAGGATAGACGTATAAAACAAACAAAAGGTCAGTTTATTTTTTGTATTAAACTAAATTAATGATTATCCTGACTTTTATATTTGAATTTACGTCTGTGGTTCATAGGAGAATTTATGGAGCTTGAAAAAGTCTTAAAGCTTTTACAAAGCAAAGAGGTGCTAATGAGAGAGAAAGGTGCTAATGAGCTATATAAAATATTGTACCAACCACTAATGGGATTTTATAGGCAAAGAAGACTGAATAAATTTGAGGCTGAAGAAGTAATACTTTCAAGTTTGTTTAAGATTTGTACAAAAGTAGATACTGTTAAGGAACCAAAAAAATTTAGAGCATGGTGCTGGACAATTGCAAGAAATACATTACTAGATCATTTCAGAAAATATAAGAAATATGAAAATGAAATAACTGAAGTAAGCATTGATAATCAATCTGGGGCTGAATTTTCTAGACTAGATAAAATTGAGATAGTTACAAGAGTGAATAAAGAAAAAGAAAAAGAAGATACAGACCGATGTGTTCAGTTAGGATTACAAGAATTTGCTAGAGCAATGCCTGAAAGAGCATTCGTTATACAAATGAAATTAGAAAATCTAACTAATTTAAAAATCAGTGAGAGAATTGGAAGAACGCTCGGAGCAACAAAAGAATATGTAAGTCAAAGCTACAAAAAATTAGGGCCATTTATAAAACATTGTGAAGAAGGTAGTGAGTAATGTCAAAAAATGAAAAAGATTGGTTTGCAACTCTAGCAGGGAATAAAGTTGTTGATATGGATAGTAAGACTAGATTACAAGCTAGATTAGTTCGGGCCGTATTAAAAAAAAGATCTGACGAGATTTATAAAGAGATTTATAAAGATGATGAACAACTTCGTAAAAAATTTATTAATAAATTAGAAAAAGTAGGATATTTAAAAAAAGAATCATTTAGTATAAATCAAAAATTTAAAGAAAATATTAAGTGGTTATTAGCCTTATTAATCGGAGGCAGTTTTTTTTCATACGCAATGAAGGATGGGATACACATAACAGATATTCAAGATGTTCCAAATACAAAAATTGAAGTAACCGAAACTTTTTGGGATATTGTGATGGATGAAACAGGAAACAGATTAATCGCATTCTGGCCAGCGCAAAAAAAACAAATAACAAAAAAAACAACAAAAATAGTTGATACAGCTAACTGTTCTTCAGAACTGTTAACGTTAGATGGGTGCCTTAAAGTACAAAATAAGCATCAAGCACAATTTAATATTGGTCTAATTTATGAACAAGGATTAAGCGGGGTAGAAAAAAATCCAGAGAAGGCTTACGAGTGGTATAAAAAATCGGCTGCTCAAGGTAATCAAAGAGCAAAATTTAATATTGAATATATGATAAGTAAGAAAATAATAAATAAATAGTTTATTATCCTGACTTTTTTAAAAATGGTTACGTCTTATAGGCGTAACCATTTTTTTTAAGGAAAAATAATGCAACTCAAAAGAATAATATTAGTATTAGCACAGCTTGGACTAGTTTCTGTAATTGGAGTGACTGTAGCTAAACAAACCGATGAACCAATTAAAAAAATTGATGAAATAAGTAGCCTTAGTGAAGAAAGCTGTACACAAGAAACTTTTTGGACTACTTGGTTTGATAACTCAAAT
>CAZPCL010000149.1:0-2623 GCA_964585105.1 uncultured Methylobacillus sp. | reverse complement strand
AATGTTTTCAATACTCTATAAAGGCACAGCTGAGAGAGCTTTGGGGCAAATTAACACTTCATCTAAAACCTTTACTAGGGGGCTTGAAACGGCAAAGTTAGGTAATAGTAAATACATTGAAATGGAGCACAGATTTCTGTTTCAATTGGGTAAAAGTACACTAGCAGAAGAAAAATATGATGATTCAGTAGATTATTTTTCTAAATCTATTGTTACTTCGTTTAATGATGATGACAGAGCTGATGGTTACAAAGGCCTGTCTAACGCTTATTATGGAAAAAAGAAGCTGGGTAAAGCTATTGAATATGCATTAAAAGCTTCAAATATGTATCTTAAAACCGGTGCTTTAAATGAATATGCTGATTTACAAGTTATTCTTTCAAGCTATCACCTTGAAGATGGAGCACCTGATAGATCATTAAAGAATTTAATCAAGCTTGAAAAGTTTGCTGTTGACAATGGAAGTCAATACTTTGAAGCCAAAGCATTACTTGAGCAGTCTTTAGTATTTAAAAGTATTGGGGATTTATTAGAGGCTAATAAAACCTTTAAAAAGGGTAACTCCATTGCTAAGGCTATTGGTGCTAAAGATCTTTTATTAATTAAGTAGCACATTCTATTTTACATAATATACATTATACGAAGTAATATGCATTAGATATCAATGATACCTCTTCTAATAAATACATAAAAAATTATAAAAAACAGCTATTTAAAATATAAATCTAATAAAGATAATGAAGTTAAAGTTAAGGAAGTAAATAATTATATATTTCCTGAGCCCATATAGAGCATTCCACCGCCATAGAGAAATCCTGTCATTATGAATATAACAAATGTATACCCCAATATTTGGCGCATATGAAGTCCCGCAATAGCAAGTATCGGTATTGTCCAGAAAGGCTGGATCATATTAGACCATTGATCACCATATGCAACGCCTAGGACAACAACCGAGGGATTAACATTAAGTGATAATGCAGCCTCAATCATAATAGGGCCTTGAACTGCCCATTGCCCTCCCCCTGATGGGATAAACATGTTAACAAGGCCTCCAGATAAGAAAGCGAAAAATCCTAGTGTTTCAGGTGTTGAAATAGAAATAATCCAGTCTGTAATCACTTTCATTAAACCAGTTGTCGCCATCATGCCCATAATTCCTGAATAAAATGGGTATTGGAGAATTATTGGGCCAACTGTAGCCGCTGCATTATTAATTAGCTTTATAAAATGCATTGGCGAAGCAGCCAAAATCAAGCCAAAAGCTAAAAAAGTCCAACTTACAATATTAAGGTTTAATGAGAATCCATTTTGTGTATATGTCACAACGATGTATGACACAAGTGTGAGGCCAAGAAAAATATTTAAAGCCCTATGATTTTCAAACTTTTCGATTAAAGTTAGCTCACTTTGGTTATCTAAGGCACTGTTATCAATATTATCAATTGTATTGGGGGTAAATTCGATTATATCTTTGTCTTTAGGCCTCATAAGTGGACAAATAATGGTGATAATTGCGAGAGCCATTAAAGCCATAACTATATTGGTTGATGAAAGTATTGTCTCAGTAACCGGAATTATCCCCACCCGATCTTCTAGCAAGTGCCCAGGTGTGGCAACAAATAAGGCGGCTGATGACGAAAAACCCATGTGCCAGATGACAAAACCTGAATAAGCTGATGCAACTAATAAAGGATAATGTATTTTAAAAGATTTTTTAGCGCATTCACTAGCAACACTTCTTGCAACAATAGCGCCTATGACTAACCCAAATGACCAAGCACATAAACTAGCAATTCCAGACGTAAATGCCACAAGCGAGTAAGCTTGATTGGCAGAGTTTGGTAATTGCCCGATACGTGTCAAAAATTTCTGGACAGGGTTAGTATGTGCTAAAGCATGCGCACCAACCATTATTATAGTTATTTGTGCTGTAAATTTAAGCAGCATGGGTAAACCATTACCCCAGGCTAATAATGTTGAAGTAACCGTAGAATCTGTTAGAAATAATGCTGATAAAAATGTTATTAGAGAAAGTACAATTACAAATATAAAAGCATCAGGGTAATAACGTTCAACAAATGAGACAAATGGACGTGCTAATGTTTGAAATATTTTCATAATATTCTAATTGGTTTAAAAAAAACTCATGCTGATATATTTTAAATTCAGCATGAGTTTTTACTTTCTATAGTTGTTTAGTTAATCTTATAGGTAATTAGCTTACCTTCAAGCATCATAGGTATGATGATTATATTTTTCTCATGAATTATTTCATGATCTGCAACACCTTGAGATAGCTTCAATACTTCTTTAAATCTTCCATTACGCTGAATATGAAGTAATTTACCACCAACCCAATCTGCAACATAATATGCCCCGTTGCCATCAGATTCAACTCCATCTAAATTACCGACAGCTTTTCCATTACCAAGAGACTTTATTTTTTTTGTTTTTAATGAAATTGTTTTAAGATGACCTACTTCTGCAGCTGCCCAACCGTCAGTTGGATGACCCCAGCTACCAACTATTAATTGACCTTTTTCGTAGTGCAAGCCATTTGGTGCCTGTAGTTCAGGGCTATAAAGCCATTTTGTTAGCTGCCCAAAAGTATTTAATCTGT
>CAZPCL010000148.1:0-2643 GCA_964585105.1 uncultured Methylobacillus sp. | reverse complement strand
CTAGATAGTTGCCCCTCGTCAGTTCAACCTCCGAGCAGGGGCAGTCCCACTCGTACCCCATGAAGGGCGGCGGCGAGGGCGGTGCGATTGGGGGGTTTGGGAGGGAGGGAGGATGAGGCAAAGGGGAGGGAGCAGCCGGTGGCAGCGGGATTGAGCACGTGATGCTCCAGGCCGTGAGATCGGTTGGGCAGTCGACCGTTGATTGCGTTAACGCGCTGTAGGAGCTAGTCGAATAGTCGTTGCCCACCATCCAGTACTGATCCCAAATGGAGTACAGGAACTTCCCAGAGCTGGCCTGGAAGACCGGCTTCCCGCGGTTGATGTCATTGCCCGGGTTCTGGATCAAACTGTACGTGCCGTCTAGATAGTTGCCCCTCGTCAGTTCAACCTCCGAGCAGGGGCAGTCCCACTCGTAGCCCATGAAGATGCCAGGCGACGAGGGCGGTGGGGTGGGCGGCGGCGGCCCGAGCGGTGGGACGGCCGCCGACAAACCAGTTGACAGCGTCACCTTCAGCTTCCCGTCATCGAGCGCCGAGTAGACGTACACCCACACCTTTATGGACGCCGACTCGTCGCCCGTATCCAGCTCGATGTGCTGGCCGAGCGAGCACCCCGCGTCGTCCCACGTGGTCGTTTGAGGGTTGCAGTCAGTCAGCACAGTGTTGCCGTACTGTTAGGGTCAGGGGGTGGGCGGTTAGGGGGGCGGTTGGGGGGGGGGGCGTGGTAAGGGTTAGGGTTGCCTCACCAGTCCGGTCGGCCCACTCGTCGGCTTGATGTCCGTCCAGTGGACGAGGAGTATCGGCGTATCGTAACCAGCGCTTCGGTGCTCCATGACAAAGTACCGGTTACCGTTGCTGCTCGAGTGCGTCGTTTGGAGCAAGATCACCGCCGAGGCGGAGTTGTCAAGCGTGGGAGCGTCGGACCGTTGCAGCAGAAAGGTGCAGCTCGTGTCGCAATCCGTGTATTTGTTGGCGGCCGCATCCCAGTCGATGGTGCTGACGAGATCGGGGTGGCCGACGCTGTCGGCCCAATCGAACGTGAGCTTGCCGTCCATATAGAACTGGGGTTAGGGTTAGGAATAGGGTTAGGGATGGGTTGGGGGTGGGGTTGGGGTTGGGGTTGGGGTTCGGGTTACCGGCCGGGTGAGACCACCAGACCCCATGACTGAGTGCGGACTGCAGTACTCCGTCCACGTGCCGGCATTCACGTTGCACGGGTTGGAACCATACTTGTAAGAGCCCTTCGTCACATCCGAGTCGCACCAAGCCACTGCGCCACGGTGTTCGTCGCTGATGCAGCTGGCGTGCATTGCTCCGAAGTTATGGCCGAGCTCGTGAGCGAGGGTACCTGCGGCTTCACTGACCGATGAGAGCGGGTTCATCAGTGACTGCGTTCCGCCAACCAACGCGATGCCAGCGAAGCCGGCGCCGCTGCAGTAAGGCTGCCAGTATATCTGAAAGTCGAAGGAGTCCACATCAAAGCCCTGGGCGGCGGCCGCGGCCGCGCCGAGGGTGTTCTTGTTTCCTGGAGCGCAGTTGGATGTCGTAAGACATAGGTCGTAAGCCGCGCAGTTGGACGCCGTGTACTCGCCGGTCGTCTGGTGAGGGTCAGAGGGTTATTCGGGTTAAGGTTGGCCAGCAGGGCACGGTTGGGGTGACACCTGGGGTCTAGAGTTGGTCTTGGGCTGCTGTGGGTGAGAGTGAGAGGGGGTAGGGAGACGGTGAGGGGAGGGTTATGATATCCCAACCTTGAACGGGCCAACTGTGGTCCAGTCGAACTCGGCCTCGCCCCACGACCAACTGTACAACGTCGAGTTGAATATCGCCATCTGCGGGGGCGCGCGAGTTGGTGAGGGGTGGGGAAGGTCGATGGTTGCGCGCGCAGGAGGTGACAGGTGCTGTGAAGCGGCGCACCACTGCGTCCACGTATGCGTTGGGGGATCCATGGTCGGCTGCAATATAGGACCACGGTTCCCCTGCAGTAGTTGCGTCGGAGGGTGAAATTAGCACCATGATCGCGGTCTTCTTCCCCTTGATGAAGGTGTTATCAATGTCTGCGAGGTCCAGCTCTCGACGTCGTTCCTCCTGTTGGAGGCTCTCGATGAACGAGATCGCGGCTGCGATGTCCTCGATGCTCACGTTGCGTTGGTTGGCGCCGTCGCACTCCGCTGGGAACAAGGCATTCGTCGATACAGGGCGGCAGCGCATGTCCGCCCAGGACAGCACGAAGCGGTTCTTCTCAGAGTGCAGAGTTTTGTTGACGAGGCACCCGACGACGGGCACGAATGCCTTACTTGGGGTGCGTGAGCCGCGAGGGGCGTGCATCGGCACGAGAGCAGGGTACCAAGTGTCGGAGCCCTCGAGACGAATGCTCGCCTGATGCCCGGAATGCGGGTCGTCTGCGGAGGTCGCCAGAATCTCCCCCATGCCCACGAACGGCTGGATAGGGTCGGGCCGTAGGGTGAGGGTCGGGGTTGGGGGAAGGTCGGGTTGGGTTAAGTTGGAGCCTCAAGGGCCCCGAGGGTTAGTCCTATCAACGAATGTGGATAGTCGGGCTTTAGGGTGAGGGTCGGGGTTGGGGGAAGGTCGGGGTTAGGTTGGGGGTGGGGCTGGGGCTGGGCTGAGTTGGAGTCTCAGGGGCCCC
>CAZPCL010000147.1:0-2651 GCA_964585105.1 uncultured Methylobacillus sp. | reverse complement strand
CAGTTTGAAGAAATGCAAAAAATGATGAAAATGTTTTCTAAAGGTGGTATTAGTAAGATGATGCGAGGCTTGGCAGGAAAATTTCCGGGTATGAGCTAATTTAAATTAGCAATCTCCATTGACCAAATTCTAATATTACTGGATAATCCGGTTTCTGATAAAGGGGAGTTAGCTCAGCTGGTAGAGCACCGGACTTTTAATCCGATGGTCAGGAGTTCGATCCTCCTACTCCCTACCAATAAATTTTTATAGATCTGTAGTAGCTTTACTGCAGATATATAAAAGTAACAATTTCATAAATACTGTAACTAATTTTGATATGACTGAACATAAAAATTTATTATTAAATAATCAACTTTGTTTTTCACTATATGCTGCTACAAATTCAATTATTAGATACTACCGTGTATATCTTAAAGAAATAGGTATAACTTATCCACAGTATCTAGTTTTAATTGTCTTATGGGAGAATGAAGTCGTCAGCATTAAAGAGATAGCTAAGATATTAAAACTAGACTCTCCAACAATCACACCAATTGTTCAAAAATTAGAAAAAATGAATTTTGTCAAGAGAGCACGTAATAAAGAAGATGAAAGAGTACTATCTGTGTCTCTCACTCTAAAAGGCATTAACCTAGAAACTAAGGTTGCTGATATTCAAAACAAGGTGGCTTGTCAGACACATCTAAAAATTAAAGAATTTAATGATCTAAAAAATACTTTAAACACTCTTACTGAAGCAATGGAAAAGAAAGAAAATAAGTTAGATAGTCTACTAGGAAAAAAAATTAAAAAAAGCTAATGCGGATTGAGTAGGAAATTATAAAACTACAAGGTAATAAAAAAGCTATGTAACCATAGCTTTTTTATTTTTATATTATAAATATAATACTATCACCCTATTGGTTGGCAGTTTTGTATGGATTTTTATAGCCAGCAGTTGGGTTAGTTACTATGACACCTCGAAAGCTTTGAAGGTCACCCATTAGTTGACTGATCTCATAATCAGGAACATTCCATGCATAGAATGTTTGTAGACATTCAGTCATGATAATGTCAAATTCACGGTCACTAATATTTAAGTGAGGGTGGCTATCTTTCATATTTTTACCGCGCCCAAATTCGTCAGGCTGGTAAATTTTTGGCCCACCCGTTCTAGCAACAACCCAATTAGTTAACATTACTTTAAAACCAACTTTAGTATGAGCCGCGTCGTGAACTGCCTTTAGTGCAGGATTAGCGTTAAGTGCTTTATTGACATAAATTTTATCAACAAGATGGTCAACCGTAAGAGCAATATTATATGTACCACCTAATCTTGTATATAATGATTCCTCTTCACCACCAGCTTGAACAGCTGTTGAAAAAACTCCTATTACTAATACTGCCAAAAAAGAACTTAACAATTTTTGATTCAAACTACTTATTTTTTTTAACATTCTAAAACTCCTCCTAAAAGTAAAAGAAAAAAAAAGACTTTCATCAATAAAAATTGAGCCTTTAGTAATTATTAGCATACTAATGATTAGTACGCAATATATATTTTAGATTAAATAATTAAAATATGAATTATTTCTTAGTTAACATGTCAACTTATATGGTTAAAATTATAAATTTTCTACTACTTATGTTTCTATCGCAAACATCACAAAGCTACCCAGCTCAGTCAGAATTGTTTGGTTTAAGCAACTCAATGGTACAAGTATTTGTGACTTTTAAAGGCGGTGTCACTGGAACAGGGTCCGGTATTGTAATCAAAGAAAATCATGTCGCTACAAATTGTCATGTTTTTGCTGATAGCGATGGAGTTAATGTAGTTAAATTTTATGAAACTTATACTCCAATTTCAGTATTTGCTGATTGGGAGAATGATTTATGTATTCTAAAATTTGATAACTTACCACTTTCACCTGTAAAATTACGATCATCAGAAGAACTATCTTATGAAGAAAAAGTTTTTTCTTTAACCTTCCCAAATGATAACCCCATGCCCCTGCCATCATATGGAAAAGTTAAGGCGTTATACCCTTTTCACAAAGGAAATATTATAAGGTCGTCTGCAGGTTTTACAGTAGGGTCTAGTGGAGGGGCATTATTTGATCTTGATTTCAATCTAGTTGGAATTACGACATTTAAAAGTCCTGGAAGAAGAGAAAATTATTACTATTGTCTTCCGGTTGATTGGATAAAAGAATTACTTAAAACAAAAGAGCAAATAGACCTAAAAAGTAAAGCAGCCCCATTTTGGAGCTTACCTGAGAATAAAAAACCATTTTTTATGAGAATAGTATTACCTATGCAAAACGAGGATTGGCAGTTAATGCTAAAGATAGCTAAATTATGGACGCAAGCTGACGATGAAAGTGCAGATGCTTGGTATTATTTAGGATTTGCTCACAAAAAAATGGCTAACCTAGATTTTGCAAAATTATTTTTTAAGCAAGCAGTGAAGCTTAATTCAAAGCATTATGATTCTTTAATCGAACTAGCTGAGATTGCCGTGACTCAAAAAAATACTGATGAATATGATCATACAATTAAGTTGATGTCAGGAATTGACGAAGTGTCAGCCAAGATGTATTTAGAGAATAATAAACTATAAAAATTGGCGCGCCCGAGAAGATTCGAACTCCTGACCCCTTGGTTCGAAG
>CAZPCL010000146.1:0-2664 GCA_964585105.1 uncultured Methylobacillus sp. | reverse complement strand
AACTCCTTCTTGTATGGCCTTTGTAAAGGCCTCTAGCCCTACTGCATTTGGAGCGCAAACCCCCATTCCTGTTATAACGACACGTTGCTTCATGATGTTTGAAATTCCTATTTATTGTATTATTGTTTTACGATCATTCCATCTATGGTTCCTTTGGCTATCAATTCTTGTTGGGATGACATCATTGACACTTTACAGCGTAGCTTTCCAAATCTATAATAGATTTTTTCTGACTTTACCGTAACGCTCTCTCCGGGGCTTACAGATGCATAAAAGTCTATGGTGGTGTTACTCATTGCAATTCTAGGCTTTAATGTAATATCAATATTACCTTTAGCTTCATTTTGTATTAAAAATAAACCTAAAGAAACCACCCCAATTTGAGCCATACATTCTGTAAGCAACACACCGGGAGTAATTGGATTGTTCTTAAAATGACCTTCATAAAAATAAGAATCTTCCTTAAATTGATAGGTGCCCACTACCCCATCTTTATGTACCTGTTCAAGGCTATCTACAAATAGAAATGGTGCTTTATATGGTAATTGTGCTATAATTTCTGAATGTTTCATTTGTTAAAATACTTGAGCCTTGTTAATGAATAATTAATTAATGCTTTCGCCACCATCAATTTTTAAAATGGTGCCGTTAATCCAATTGGCTTCTGGGCTGCATAACAAATAAACCCCGTTTGCAACGTCTTGTGGAGTTGTCATTCTTTTAAAAGGATTTCTTTGTACTGCTATTTTTGCTAATTCTTCACTACCTGGTATCATTGTAAAAGAAGGTGTTTGTGTTGCCCCTGCTTGAATACAATTGGTTTTAACACCCAAAGGAGCCAGTTCTATAGCCATTTGCCGCATTAACGCCTCTAAGGTAGCTTTTGCCGCAGAAACTGCGCCATACCCCTTCCATACCCTTGTATTACCCTCGCTAGTAAATGCAATGTTACGAACATCACTAGAGAGTTTATTTGCCTTCAACAAGGCTTGTGTCCATCGCCACCAGTTGGTACACATTGCGTGTATAGTAATGTCAAGATCATCTTTGGCAAGTGTTTGATCTCCAACAAGAGGCTGTAAAGTACCTTTTGCAATGCTGTGCAGTAGTACAGAGACGCTGTTATCTTGAAGTGTTTCTATAATTTCTGAAATGTTCTCTGCCTTTAATGCATCTTTATTATAAGAAAGCACTGTCACCCCATGAACTTTCATGGCTTTAATTTCTAGAGACAAAGCGGTTAATTCACTTTTGCGCGTTCTGTGAACCAATACAATATGATATCCAGAAGCTGCAAGTTTATGTGCAGAAGCTAGGCCAAGACCGCTACTAGCACCTAAAATGATTGCAAAAGTGTTTTTTATCTTTGTCATAACTTTATTTTTCTCTAATGGCTTTGTACATGAAAATTTTTCAAATACGTTTTATTAAAACTCCAACAATACCCGCTGAGCAGAAAAACCAGGTCCAAAACTCAACATCAACCCAAGTTCTCCTTTTTGCACTCCTCTGTCTAAGAATCGCTCTAAAACATAAAGTACCGTAGCACTACTCATATTTCCGAACAGACGGAGCACCTCTTTGGTGTCGTCAATGTTTTTTCCTAAACTTCCAAAGAGGTCTTCTACTGTTTGTACAATTTTCTTACCTCCAGGGTGAAAAACCAAATGGTCTATATCTTCAATGGTCTTACCAGATTTTTCAAGAAAAGGATGTACAATCGCTGGAAAATGATTGCTAATTGTTAGCGGCACCTCTTTGTCTAAAATCATTTGTAGACCAGTGTCTACCAATTTAAAGCCCATCATCTGTGTGGCATCATAGAAATGATACATCTGCTCATCAACTATACGCACACCCTTATCTGCATCACAAGAAGATAGCAGGACACATGCCGCTCCATCGCCAAAAATAGCAGCACTAACGATGTTTGTCATAGAGTAATCTTCTAATTGAAATGTAGCTGTAGGCGCTTCAATTGCAACAACTGTAGCGCGCTTCCCAGGATTGGCTTTTAAAAATTGTTTTGCGTAAATAATTCCAGAAACTCCGGCTGCACAGCCCATTTCTGTTACGGGCAAGCGTACAATGTCTTGGCGCATTTTTAAATCATTTATAAGATATGCATCTACAGATGGTATCATAATCCCTGTACAGCTTACCGTAATAATAAAATCAAGGTCTGTTGCTTGCCATTGTACCTTTTCTATTGCTTTTTTAACAGCCTGTTTCCCTAATTTTTTTACTTCACGGATATAAATATCGTTCCGGGCTTCAAAACTAGGATTTGTAAACACCTCAATAGGATCCATAATACTATAGCGTTTATCTACTGCAGCGCCTTCAAAAAGCTTTACTACTTTGCGTTGAAAGCGACTGTCTTGATCTTTCATCCACTGTTTTACAAATGGAATAATTTCCTTAGTCTCTCTTGAGTAAGGTGGTAATTGTGTGGCAACTGTTGTTATTTTTACAGACATGTATATTTTCTTATTTAACTAAAAGCCATTGGTATCTAAAGGCCCACTTCCAAGTAATTTGATGTTTTTTTACGGAAATATCTTTTGAAAGATCTTCCAAATCTTTTTTTCTAAATCCTCTAGCAACCGATACTAGACCGTCATGCCTAGCAGTTTTTGTACGTATAAAGATAGCACTAAATGC
>CAZPCL010000145.1:0-2708 GCA_964585105.1 uncultured Methylobacillus sp. | reverse complement strand
TTATCTTGAGGAAGCTGAGGCATTATGTAATCGCTTAGCAATGCTCAGAACAGGAAAAATTGTTGCGTTAGATACAACCAAAAATCTTCTTAAAAAATTTGCAGCAAAAAATTTAAAAATTAGACTATCCACAAAAAAACCATTTAAGTTGCCAATTAGTATTAAGGGAATAAATTTTACCTTTGATGATGAATTTTATATTTTTGAATTAAGAAGAATTACTGATATAAGTAAAATAATATCAGCTTTAAATGAAGCATCTATAGAAATATTAGATATGGAAACTGTAGATCAGGATCTAGAGAATATTTTCTTAAAATTGACAGGGAATAAAGTCTAGTATGAATACTTTGAGAAACCAGTTAATAGGAACATGGACTCTTCTAAGAAAAGAGCTGCTTAGATTTTGGAGGGTTGTTTTCCAAACAGTCGCTGCACCTGTTATCACTGGAATTTTGTATTTATTAATTTTTTCTCATGTTCTTGATAGTCGTCTCGAAGTATATGAAGGAGTAGCTTATATGGCTTTTCTTATTCCTGGCTTAATTATGATGTCGCTTTTACAAAATGCTTTTTCCAATAGCTCATCAAGCTTAATTCAGGCAAAAGTAATGGGTAATATTGTTTTTCTTTTACTAACCCCATTGAGCTATATTCAGTTATTTTTTGCATTCCTTATTTCAGCCATAGCAAGAGGTATATTTGTAGGTATCTGTATTTATCTAATAGCTACTTTATATATTGATTTACCAATCAAACATCCATGGATGGTATTTTCTTTTGCTTTTTTTGGGGGGGGACTTATGGGGGCATTTGGAATAATAGCCGGGGTGTGGGCGGAGCGTTTTGATCAGATGGCAGCATTTGGAAATTTTGTCATCATGCCCTTATCAATGCTATCAGGAGTCTTTTACTCAATTCATTCATTACCGCTATCCTGGCAAAAAGTTTCACAATTAAATCCTTTTTTCTATATGATTGACGGCTTTCGATATGGGTTTTTTGGGCAATCAGATGTATCACCATATTTTAGTTTAGGTATTGTCATTCTATTTTTCATTGCCTTATCTATCGTAACTATCAAAATGTTAAAATCTGGGTATAAACTGAGGGGATAAATGTTACTAGCTAGCCAAATAGAAAATGTAATTAATGAAAATTTAGATTGTACTTTTGTCGAAGTAAAAGGAGATGACGGGACTCATTTTGAGGCTATTGTTGTTAGTCCTCTTTTTAAAGATAAACCTATGATTAAACAACACCAAATGGTTTACCAGGCCTTGGGAGATATGATGCGACAAGAAATTCATGCATTATCAATGAAGACCCTAACCCCAGACCAATGGAAGAAATAATTAAAACTTTATAATGGAGATAAATAATGACTGAAAATATAAAAATTAAAAAATTAATTGATGACAATCAAGTTCTTCTTTTCATGAAGGGGGACCCAAAATTTCCACAGTGTGGATTTTCAAGCTTAGCTTGCCAGGTTTTAAATGCATGTGGATCAAAATATGAAACATTTGATGTTTTGCTTGATCCTGAGGTACGTGAAGGAATTAAACTTTATTCAAATTGGCCAACAATTCCTCAGCTTTATATCAGAGGAGAGTTTGTTGGGGGAGCAGATATCATAAAAGAAATGTATGAATCTGGAGAACTTACTAAATTAATTCCACAGGGTTAGTTGTTGGATAAACTTATCATAAATGGCCAAAGGAGTTTATATGGGGATGTTCATATTTCCGGCGCAAAAAATGCTGCATTACCAATTTTAATAGCTTCTCTGCTATCTAAAGAGGAATTAAAACTAAAAAATGTACCCAATCTTTTTGATATTAAAACAACTGAAAAACTATTAACCGTTATGGGTGTAGAGATAGTAAAAACTAACTCTTTGATGAAATTGATAGCGAAAGAGATAAAAGATTTTAATGCTCCTTACGATCTAGTTAAAACTATGAGAGCATCTATACTAGTTTTAGGGCCTTTGTTAGCAAGGTTTGGAAGTGCAAAAGTATCATTACCTGGAGGTTGTGCGATAGGGTCTAGGCCCGTTGATATTCATATCAAAGGACTCGAGGCGATGGGAGCCAAAATTAAAATCGAGAATGGAGACATAGTTGCCTCTAGTCATCACTTACCAGAGAATAAATTAGTGGGAGCATTGATTAATATGGGTCAAGTAACAGTTACTGGAACTGAAAATTTAATGATGGCGGCTTCACTTGCTAAAGGAAGGACCATACTTAAAAATTCTGCTCGAGAGCCTGAGGTCATTGATTTAGGAAACTGTTTAATTAAAATGGGAGCAGACATTAAGGGTTTGGGCACTGATATAATCTCAATTAATGGCGTAGATGAATTACACGGTACCGAACACTCAATTATTTTTGATCGAATTGAGGCTGGAACATATATGGTAGCTGCAGCAATGACTTCTGGAGAGCTTAATTGTATTGGAGTTGAACCCAACATGATGACCTCTGTTATCGATAAGCTCAGAGAGACAGGCGTGGAAGTTATTGAGTCAGATAATATGGTTACAGTTAAAAGTAATGGTAAGCTAAAATCTGTAGACTTTGAAACTGCCCCATTCCCATATTTTCCAACAGATATGCAAGCACAATTTATGGCGCTAAATACAGTTGCAGATGGTACAAGTAAGATAGAAGAAAATATTTTTGAAAATAGGTTTATGCATG
>CAZPCL010000144.1:0-2721 GCA_964585105.1 uncultured Methylobacillus sp. | reverse complement strand
GAACCTAAAGCTATAGGAAGAAGTGCTAGCCCTGCTACTAAAGCTGTCATAAGAATTGAAGGCAATCTCTCAGTTGCCCCTCTTATACATGTTTCAAGATTCCATAAACAATTTTCTTTATTCACTAGAAATTGATAATGGGAAAGAAGCATTATTGAGTTTCTTAATGTAATTCCAAAAAGAGTTACAAAGCCAACGAGCGAACCTATAGAGATCCATCCCCCACTAAAAATTACTGCTATTACCCCTCCAATTAAAGCAAAAGGAAGGTTAATTAAGGTAAGCCCTAAATTAACAAGAGAGCCAAATACAATATATAGTAATAATAAAATAACTAAGCCAACTAATATTGAATGAATAATTAAGCTCTCTTTAGCTTTGGCATTTTCTACAGCTGAGCCAGTTATTTCAAAGTAATTGCCTGGACTTAATTTTATTTTGTCTATTTTGCCATCAAGTAATTTTGTGAACTCATTAAGACCCTTACCTTCGACATTTAAAGTTATTGTTTGGATTCGCTTACCATCTTGGTGGAGTATCTTAGAGCGCCCATTTTCTTGAGATATGAATGCAATCTCACTAAGACTTATAATTTTATTATCATCAGTTCTTATCGGTAATTTACTAATATCTAAAATATCGTCACGATATGATTTTTCTAGAGTAACAGCAATTTGGACAGGAGTAATACCATCATAAATTATGGCCGCTGGAAAGCCTTCATATGCTGTTTTAATAACATTAAGGACATCAGTTTTTAAAATTCCTAATTGACTCATTCTTTCAGAACGGAGTCGAATTGAGACTTGCGGTGTTCCAGGGGGAGATTGCAACATAACATCCCTAGCTCCATTAATTTTACTAACTAAATGAACTATTTTTTGCGCATCTTGATCGAGAGAGTTTAGATTATCGCCAAAAATATTAATAACCATTGATGCATTATAGCCAGAAATCGTTTCTTCAATTCTTTCAGTTAGGAATGTATTAATTGCAAAATTAACGCCTACAAAACCTTCTGTTTTAATTGCTCCACCTTCATCTTGGGTTTGAACCAATCTTCTAATTTCTTTTAAAACATTATCTTGCTCATCACCATTCAAATTATCTAATTCAATCTCAAACTCACTGTAATGAGTTCCAAATGTGTCAGCTCCTAATGGAGACCTCCCAACCCATTGAGCGACGGATTTTACTCCCTGTATACCAAGAATTTTTTTACTTACCTGATTACCAATTCTTATAGATTCAGATTCTGAAGTTCCTGGAAAAGCAGTCATATGCATAATATAGTGACCTTCATGTAGCGGTGGTATAAATTGCGTTTTATAGAATGGTAAGGATGCCAACCCTATACTTATTATAAGTAATGAAGTAAAAATAATTGACCGAGAATATTTTTCGATATTTTTTAATATTATTATGTATTTTTTTTTCAGATAACTTATAACTGGCGAATCATTTGTTTGTAGATCTGACTTTCCTAAAAGCAGATAGCATAAAGCCGGTGTTATTGTCATTGCTACAACTAGAGACGCAATAATTGATGCTATATAAGCTATGGCTAAAGGCCCAAATAATTTACCAGCAACCCCTGTTAGTGAAAGAAGGGGTAAGAAAACAAGGACAATTATAACTGTGGCAAAAATTACTGATTTTCTTACTTCCATTGACGCATCAAAAACAACTTGATAAATTGGCTTAGGTTTAGCTAATTTCCTATTTTGTTTAAGTCTTCTAAAGATATTTTCTACGTCAATAATTGCATCATCAACAACCTCGCCTAGAGCTATTGCTAGACCACTTAAGACCATCACATTTAATCCTAAATTAAAATAACTCATTACGATAATGGCGGAAAGCAAAGAGAGTGGTATGGCGATGGCTGAAATAAATGCCGTTTTAAAATTAAATAGAAATAAAAATAGAATTGATATAACCATTAATGATCCGATTAATAAATCGACTCTCAATCCTTTTATGGAGGCGTCAATAAAATTTGCTGGTTTAAACAAGTCTGGAGTCAGAATGACTTGTTCTTTTAGAAGTATCGGCTTAATGCTCTCTAGAGCAACTTCTATTTGTTTTGTAAGCTTGTAAGTATCAGAATTTAGTTGGCCTTGAACGGAGAGATAGACTCCTTCCTTACCGTTAATTGATGCAGCGCTGATTGATGGGCTAGACCCAATAATTACATTAGCTACATCTTTAATTGTAATTTTTTTACCTTGACTATTGATTATTGCTGTTAACTTAATCTCTTCAATTGTTTTTGATTGTCCTTCAGTATTAATTATAATCCGTTGATTTTTATTTTCTATGAACCCAGCGCCGATTAAACCTGTTGATTTTCCCGCAGCTTTTACGATTTCAGAAATTGTGACATTATGAAAAAAAAGCTTATCGGGGATAATTTCAATGTGAATCTGTTTTACTAAGCCACCAAAGCGATTAACATCTGCAACACCGGGTACGGACATTAAATGTGGAATTATAATGTTTTCAGCCAAGGTTCTTAATTCTGTTAAATTTTTTACCTTCGAGGTAATTCCGATTCCAAGAACGCTTGAAGCAGAGGAGGTGAGGGGAGTTATATTAGGAATAATGGTTTTGGGCAGAATACCTTTTAACGATGTAAACCTTTCTGATATTGCTTGCCTATTGATATAAATATCAGTTCCCTCATCAAAAATTACTGTGATAACAGATAGTCCTGGGATT
>CAZPCL010000143.1:0-2724 GCA_964585105.1 uncultured Methylobacillus sp. | reverse complement strand
ACCGTGGGGTCCCACCCGTAGGCGGCGTGGTGAGCCTTTCTTGTCCTCCTTGAAAATGAAATCAGGTGTGAAAATCGTGTCCGTCGCGGCGGTATGGGAGATGATACGGTGCTTACTACTATGACTGACGCGTCGCCCCGGCTACGCTTTGGCACGATGCTCTGCTATGCACACTTTCAGCTGAGCATCACTGCACTCTTCGCCTTCTACCCGTCGGTACGCGGGTTTGTCTACCGAGACACGCTAAAGATGAGCCTGGGCACGCTCTCGTGGATCCTTGTCGTCGTCAAGTGCCTCGACCTCGCCACAGGTGTACTCTCTGGGAGCGGCTTGTAGGGCTATCCCAGCCGGTTTGCCTGTACCCGGCCTCTAATAAACTCTGAACTCTCTAGCTCCGCACGAGACCTGGTCCACCATCGTCACCCAAGCCCCTTGTCAGGTGCGATAATCGGCCGCCTCTCTGACAAGACAACATCGCGCTGGGGGCGGCGCAAGCCGTTCATCGCCGTGGCGCTGCCGTGCGGGCTACTCGCCTGGCTGCTCATGCCGGTTGGAGGCTTCCTCTTCCGCCGCACCAGCGAGGGCGTGCCGTGCACGGACATTGCTGGCGTCGAGGCCATCTTGGTAAGCTAAGCCAACCCTAACTCGTAGGATCTGATCAGAGCCAAACGGTAGCGGTAGGAGCGAGATCGCAGCCCTAGGGCCTGATGATGGGCCTCTTTACGCGTCCATGATATGTTATTATAGGTCAACGCGAGCAGAGAGTGTCCGATGCTTCGGTCGTGCCTCGAGGCGGCGGTGGCCAACGGCACCATCTTCGCGAGCGATGCGGCTGAGACGCCCTTCGACACGGCACCAGACGAGCCGGCCATCGCGATCTGGTTCGGCTGTGTATACTTCGCCTACTTCTTCTTCTTCATCTCGGGCACATACCTCGTGTATGATGCGCTCGGCCAGGAGCTCACCAGGGACTACCGCCGCCGCGAGCAGCTCTTCGCTCTCAAAGGCGAAACCCCCTCGTCGGAACCCTAAGCCGAACCCTAAGCCTAAGCCTAAGCCTAACCCTAACCCTAAAGGTTTTCTGGGCCTGCTCGGTGGAATCTGCAGCTTCGGCTTGCAGGGCGTGGTCTATTCGCTGTTCCCCACGGACACACTTACGGCGACCACCGTCCTAACCCTAATCCTAACCCTAACTCTAACCCTAAACCCATAAGCCCTAGCCTAACCCTAACCACAGGCGGCCACCGTCACGATGGCAATCCTCGTGGGCTACAGTCTCTTTGCCTACGTGTTGCTACTGTGGGGGGTCACCGAGAAGAAGCTCGACCCTGAGGCTGTGTCCACCATCCCCTTCACAGCCGCCATCATGCGCATGATGCGCAACCCTCCCTGTCAATGACAGCCTTTCGAACCAGGGGCCCACTAGCCTGCAGATGGGCTTACCCCGTGTTCGCCCCGCGCTCTGTCAGACCGCTGGTACCTCCTTATGAAGGTGCCGATGACATTCCTCGGCGCGCTTCCGTTTCAGCTCGCCCTTCTCTTCTTTCAGAACAACATGAAGCTCGAGAGCCTGTCTTCCCACTACACGACAACTCTCACGCTTGCCCTAATCGGCGCGCTACTCTCAATACCGCTACAATTGGTATTGAGCAAGCGGGTCGGACGTAAGCGGACGTTGACCGGCTTGCTCGCCGTGCTCTCCTCCGTCTTCCTGCTCAGTACCTTCTTCCCTTTTTACGCGGCGCGCCCTGTCATCTTCCCCATTGGCATCTGCCTCGGCGTCTGTCTCACTCTACCCAACATCATCCCCGACGCCATCCTGGGCGACATCATCGACTACGACGAGCTGCGCACCGGCACGCGCGATCCAAGGCCGTGTTGGGGTTAGCCCCATCCCTTACTCTCACCCTAACCAACCTCGAACCCTAACCTCTCCAGGCGCACGCAACGAGGCCATGTACACCAGCGTAGAGACCAACATTCAGCAGGGCATCGAGCTGGTGCTCACCGCCGCGCAGCTCTGCATGTCCCTCACCGGATACACCGCCCTCGGTGGCTGCGAGTGCGGCTGCGGCGTGAGCTGCAAGGTGCCCGGTTATACTTACTATGGTTATACTTACTATGGCTGCACTCACTATGGCTATACTTACCTGCCTGAGCTGCAAGGTGCTCGGCTATGACCACGCGCGCTGGGTCTGCCCCGGAAGCGTCGGCTACACATGCGCCGACCCCGACGACAACATCGGCGCCGCGCTACTCTTCGCAGACGAACCCGACCAGGCGCCTAGTAAGTAGAGCCCGACCAGGCGCCGCGCCTACTAGGCGGATACCGTATACACCCCTATGTGTATGACGAAGATGAAGCGTGGGCTCCACGTATCCAGGCGCCATGCACGATGCAGAATGACGGCGTGTTCTGGGTCACGGCCATCTTCATGTTCGCGATCCCCGGCCTCGCCGGGCTACTCGCCATCCCCGCCATGCGCCGGGCGATCATCACCAAGGAGCAGCTGGAGGTCGTCGCCAGCGGCATTGCCGCCCTCAAGGCCGACCCGCAGGCGGAGGTGCCCGACCCGATTGTGGGCGGCACCGTGCAGCGGACCTCCAACGAACCCATGGCCGTGCTGGCCGACCGCTCTAACCTTAACCCCAACCCTCACTCTTGGCCCTGACCCTGACCCTAACCCTAACCCCAACCCTAACCCCAACCTCAACCCTAACCCC
>CAZPCL010000142.1:0-2739 GCA_964585105.1 uncultured Methylobacillus sp. | reverse complement strand
GCAAATATGAATTTTGATCGACTTGGGTTTGTTTCGGAAAGAGCAGAAATTGGTGAAGAAAGAGAGGCAATTTTCGCCGTTACCATACCTGAGAAACCTGGAGCTTTTAAAAGCTTTTGCAGCCTGATTGGTGAAAATAATATTACTGAATTTAATTATAGATATTCAAGTGAAAATAGTGCAAACATTTTTGTTGGTATTAGCGTAAAAAACTTTGAAGAAGCTAAATTAATATTTGAAGTTTTAAAAAGAGCTTCTCTTGAACCAATAGATTTAACTCATAATACAATGGCAAAGCTTCATCTGAGACATTTAGTTGGAGGGCATGCTCCAGAGGCAGAGAATGAAGTTGTTTATAGGTTTCAGTTTCCTGAGAAACCTGGAGCACTTTTAAATTTTTTAGAAAAAATGGGTCATTGGAATATTAGTTTATTTCATTATCGGAACCATGGCTCTGATATTGGAAGAGTTTTAGTAGGAATGCAAGTTGATGAAGAAAGTAAAGCAGAATCCAAAGAATTTTTAAAGAATCTTGGATATACCTATGTCAATGAGACTAATAATGAAGCTTACAAAATATTTCTAGGAAAAACTCATAAATAAAATAAATAAAAATTTATAACTTGAGTGATATTTATGAATCTATATAATATACATTTTTAAAGGAAATTCTCAGATGAAATTGTTTAAATTATTATTTTTAATTAGTTTAGTTTCAGGATGTGGACAAATTGATCAAGGTAAAGCATATGTTACTTCTCAAGATGGGGGAGTCTCGGTAATTGATTTAAATACAATGGAATTAGTGGAGTCTATAAAGTCTGGTGACTACCCAAGAGGTATAGGTATAACAGATGATGGTAAATATTTAATTACGGCTAATAAAGCTGGAGCTAATGTATCAGTAATAAATTTAAATACAAAAGAAATAGAGAAAAATGTTGATGTAGGAATTAATCCTGAATTTGTCAGAGTTTATGAGGGACAAGTTTTTGTTTCAACAGAACCGTCTTCAAAAGGAAAGCCACCTGCTAAGGGAGAGATGCATGAAGAAGAGGATGAGGAAGAGGAAGATAGAACACCAGCAAAAATTGCTGTAGTTGATATCGCCTCCGGGAAAAAAATAAGAGAGATTACTGCTGGACCTGAAACAGAAGGTATCGAGTTTAGCAAAGATGGTTCACAAATTATTGTAACGAACGAAGCTGACAATACAGTTACTGTTCATGATTTTGATTCTGGGAATTTGCTTAAAACTTTTAAAGCAGAAGCTTATGGCTTAAGGCCTAGAGGTATAAAAGTTTCTCCAGATGGAAACTTTTATATAGCAACACTTGAGCATAGTGATAATTTTATCGTTCTTGATAAAGATTTTAATCATATTAAAACCGTTAAGACCGAATTCTCTGATGCGGGAAAAGACCTTCATACAGGTAAATCTCCTTATGGAGTTAGCTTTAATGATAAAGGAGATAAATTATTTGTTGCCGCTAGTGGTGGTTATAAGAAAAGAAGTTCTTTAGAAGTCTACGATGGAAAAACTTTTGAAAGAATAGGCAGAATAAAAACTGATGGAAGAAGATGTTGGCATTTTACGTTTACTCCTGATAATAAAAATATTCTTCTTGCATGTGGAAGGTCGGATGAAGTTTTAGTTATTGATTCAGATAGTTTAGACATTACCAAAAGAATTCCTATTTCTGGAATACCTTGGGGGATAGTAACTTATCCAAAATCAATTGGTAGCTTAGACCAAGTTAACAAAGGTCACAGCTCGCATAATCATGACTCACATAATCATGATTAAAATTGGTAAAATATTAAAAATTGGTCATTAAATTTCATTAATTAATGACCATTCTTTATGAGTCACAGGTGTGATTGATAAGCGGTTACCCTTTCTTAATATCATCATATCTTTTAGTTCAAGGTAGGATCTTAATTTTTTTAATTCAATCAAAGGTAATTTTTTTACTAAAGTGACATCTACGTTTAGCCATCTTGGATTTTCAGGCGTTGATTTAGGATCATAATATTTATTTTCTTTTAAAAATTGGAGCGGATCTGGATATGCAAGTTTTGTAATTTCCATTATTCCTACAATTCCTGGTGTCTCACAGTTTGATTGATAAAAAAAAGCTTGATCACCCAATGACATGTCATCTCTCATAAAATTTCTGGCTTGATAATTTCTTATACCTTTTGTTGGAATCCAATCGACTGTTTGTTTTGGAGTATCTTCTAATTCTTCAATTGTAAAAACAGATGGTTCAGATTTCATTAGCCAGTAGCGCATGGTATAAATATTCCTTAATTAATATATTATTGTTATGTTAATAGTAGTTTAATACAAGAGAAAATTATGGAAAAGAAAAATGTACTAGGAACTCCTTTAAAAATTTGCAGTTTAGATCCATTAACAGGCTATTTTAGGAATGGTGAATGTGATCATTGTCAATCAGATACTGGGAATCACACAATTTGCGCTGAGGTAAATAATGAATTTTTAGCATTTTCTAAGGCACAAGGAAATGATTTGAGTACATCACGTCCAGAGTATAACTTTGTAGGATTAGAAGAGGGTGACAGATGGTGCTTATGCGCTAACAGATGGTTGGAGGCTGCGGAGGCTGGGTGTGCTCCGCCGGTAATTCTTGAATCTACTCACGAAAAAGCATTAGAGGTTGTTGCTATAGCTGACTTGCGATACCATGGTTTAAGCAAATAAATAACATTTCT
>CAZPCL010000141.1:0-2770 GCA_964585105.1 uncultured Methylobacillus sp. | reverse complement strand
AGCTTGTGGATTAAAACCTGAACAAGTTACTTTTTATAGACAATCAGATGTGCCTCATATTTTTGAACTAACATGGATCCTTAATTGCTTAGCCGCAAAGGGCTTAATGAATAGAGCGCACGCATACAAAGCAGCTGTTGCAGAAAATGATAATATAGTTGATCCTGATAAAGGCATAACTATGGGGCTTTATAACTATCCTATATTAATGGCAGCTGATATTTTAATGTTCAAGGCTGATATAGTCCCAGTAGGACAAGATCAAAAGCAACATATAGAAATGACAAGAGATATAGCTCATAGATTTAATCATTATTACGGAGACATTTTATCAATACCAGAAGCAATGATAGATGAAAAAAAAGGGATAATACCAGGAAGTGACGGTAGAAAAATGAGTAAAAGCTATGATAATACTATTCCTATTTTTGATACTTCAGAAAAACTAAGAAAAGCAATAATGAAAATTAAAACTAACTCACTTGAGCCAGGAGTTCCAAAAGATTCGACTGACTGCTCGGTATTTAAAATTTTTCAAGCATTTGGAAATGATGACGAGATTTTTAACTTAAATAAAAAATATGAAAACGGAATAGCGTGGGGTGCAGCTAAAGAAGAATTATTTAATTTGCTTGATGAAAAAATTAAACCTTTTAGATGTGAATATGAGAAAATTACTCAAGATAAAAGCTATATTGAAAAAACTCTTAAGGAAGGAGCTCAAAAAGCATTGAGTATATCAACACCTGTAATTGAAGAAATTAGAAAAGCAATAGGTATAAAAGAGTTTAAATAAATGAAAAAATATTTTTAGAATAACTGTATATGGATGAATTAACTCTTATTCAAAAAATTGCTACTGGTGCAATTCCAATTATATTTGCAATCACGGTTCATGAAGCAGCTCATGGTTATGCTGCAAGGTATTTTGGGGATCTGACAGCTCAATATTTAGGACGAATTACGTTAAACCCTCTGAAACATATTGATCCAGTTGGGACAATTATATTGCCAGCAGCAACACTTATGGTAGGCGGTATTTTATTTGGCTGGGCAAAGCCTGTACCAGTAAATTTTTCTAATTTAGAAAATCCAAAAAAAGATATGGTTTGGGTTGCTTTAGCTGGACCTTTTTCGAATTTATTGATGGCTATTTTTTGGGCATTTATATTTGCAAGGGCACAATATTTTCCAGACAGCGCTGTAATATTTTTATCAGAAATGTCTAAAATAGGAGTTAATATTAATCTTATTTTGATGGTATTGAACTTGCTTCCAATTCCACCGCTGGATGGAGGAAGAGTGGCAGTGGGTTTATTACCTTATCCGTGGTCAAGTCATTTAGAAAATTTGGAAAGATATGGATTATTTATAATAATTTTTTTACTTTTTTCTGGTGTTTTGAGTAATGTAATATACCCAGTAAAATATTTCTTTACGCGTATTATTTTTACTATATTTGGTTAAAAAAGGATAACGTTTAAAAATGGCAATAGAAAGAATAGTTTCTGGTATCAAACCAACTTTAAGTCTATTTAATGATGAATATGATCTAAAGCTTTCTAATTGGATAAATATGCAACATGAAAGTGAATGTTTATTTTTTGTTGCTGATTTAAACTCTTTGGTTTCAAGAAATACAAAGCCAGAATTAATTGAAAAAACCACTGAAAAAATGATTATGGATTGGCTAGCGTGTGGCTTAGATCCTGCCCAAGCAACTATATTTATTCAATCTAAAATTCCAGAACATACAGAAATTTTTACATTATTATCAATGATTACCCCAATAGATTGGTTTGGTAAATTAAATAATTTAGAAGATGAAGAGAAAAAGGCTTTAACTTTAGGCAATTTAGGGCAAGATTTAATGCAAAGTACAGATGTTTTGCTTTACAGAGCTACTCAGATATCAGGATCTAAGAATAAAATACCATTTGTAAAATTAACTTCAAATATTGTAAAGGAATTTAATAATTTATACGGTAAGGATATCGGTTATCAAGAAAAAGCTAAATTAGCTATAGAGAAACTTGGCACAAAAAAGAGCCACTTATATGAAGAATTACGAGCTTCATATTTGGCAACAGGAGATGAACAGGTTTTAGAATCTGCTCAATCATTAATTGAAGATGAGCAGGTTTTAAGTCTTGGTGATAAAGAGAGGTTACTCGGTTATTTAGAGGGTGGAGGTAAAATGATACTTATTGAGCCAGAATTTAAATTGATAAATAAGGAATCTAATGCCATTTCATTTAATAGAGAATCTAAAGTCTATAAAGATAAATTAGAGCACTATAAAAATAATCCAGATTTAATTAGAAGTGTTGCAGCTCATGGTTGTGAGAAAGCAAAAAAAATAGCAAGAGATACAATGAGGGATGTACGTAAAGTAATGGGAGTAAACTTTTAGTGAACAATCAGCTAGATACAGATAAATTGCTACCAAAAGTATATGGAGAGAGAATAGTTTCGCTTCCACAGGATTTATATATTCCACCTGACGCTTTAGAAATTTATCTAGATTCATTCGAGGGTCCTCTAGATTTATTGTTGTACCTTATCCGAAAAAATAATATCGATATTCTTGATATCCCGATGGCTAATCTAACCTCACAATATATGATTTATGTAGAAAAGATGAAAGCTATAAAACTTGAATTAGCTGCAGATTATTTACTAATGTCGGCAATGTTAATTGAAATAAAATCAAGGATGCTTTTACCAGTCCCAGAGTCAGATGAAGGGGAAGAGTTAGATCCAAGAGCAG
>CAZPCL010000140.1:0-2789 GCA_964585105.1 uncultured Methylobacillus sp. | reverse complement strand
GACTCAAGTTGCAATTCTTTCTACATGTAATAGAACTGAAATTTATTTCAATGGGCCAAAAAAACAAATTGTATACCAATGGCTTGCAGATTATCATCACATAAAATTGTCACAGTTAAAAAAACATTTATACCATTACAGTAATAAAGATGCTTTAACTCATGCATATCAAGTTGCTTCCGGCTTAGATAGTATGTTCTTAGGAGAAACTCAAATTTTGGGGCAAATGAAACAAGCAGCAAAAATTTCTGAGTATGCAGGTACGCAAGGGAAGTTCTTGTCACAATTTTTTCAAACTGTATTCGAAGCTGCCAAGGAAATAAGGTCTAAGACTAATATTGGAGCAAGTAATACAACTATAGCCTCTACGATTATCTCACTTACAAAAAAAATATTTGGCGATCTTTATCAAACTAAAGTTATTTTAGTCGGGGCTGGTGAAATGACAGAGTTAATTGCAAAATATATTAATAAACATCAGCCGGAAAAAATTACTGTTGCAAACAGATCTATTTTCCGAGGTAAAAAATTAGCAAAAAAAATTGGAGCTGAAACATGCTTAATTGGTGAAATACACGATCAGTTATACGAATATGATATTGTAATAAGTGCAACTGGGAGTCAATTACCAGTTATTGGACTTGGAATGATTGAAAGGGCAATAAAAAAAAGAAAACATAAGCCCATGTTATTAATTGATCTTGCAGTTCCAAGAGATATCGAATCTGAAACATCCAAGTTAAATGACATTTTTCTATATACGCTTGATGAACTTGCACAGATTGCTCAAGAAGGAATTGATAATAGAACGGATGCAGTAAAAGATGCAAATATAATTATTGAAAAAAAAGTCAAAAATTTTTATAAGAAAATTAATAAGAAAAAAGCTAGCACTACAATTGTCTCTTTAAGGAATCAATTTGAAGATAATCGGCAAAAAGAAATTAATAAAGCAAAAAAGCAACTTGCAAATGGTAAATCGATTGATGAAATACTAGAGACTCTCAGTAATAACTTATCAAATAAATTTTTACATCACCCAACAAAAGCATTAAATGATTCTGCAGCAAATGAAACGAAAGAAATTTCAGAACTACTTAAAAAAATATATAACCTAAAAAAATAAATTTCTATGAAAATATCAATGCAAAATAAATTAAGCGCTCTATCTGAAAGAATTGAAGAAATTAATAGAGAGCTTAGTCATGAAAATGCCACTAAGGACATGGAAAGATTCAAAAAAATATCTAAAGAACATTCAGACATATCGCCTGTTGTAGATATTTATAAGGATTATTTAAAATTTGATAAAGATATTTCAGATGCTAAAGAAATGCTTAGTGACCCAGAGATGAAAAATTTTGCTCAGGCAGAGATTGATAACGGAAAGATAGAATTAGAAAAGATTGAAAAAGAGTTGCAAACCTTGTTATTACCAAAAGATCCTAATGATGACAAAAATATTTTTCTTGAAATAAGAGCGGGTGCAGGAGGTGATGAGTCAGCATTATTTGTAGGTGATATTTTTAGAATGTACTCTCGTTTTGTAGAAAGAATGCGCTGGCAATTAGAAATTATTTCTAGTAATGAGGCAGAAGTAGGAGGTTACAAAGAAGTTATAGCAAAAATTAATGGCGTGGGTGCTTATTCAAAACTTAAATTTGAATCAGGTGGTCATCGAGTTCAAAGAGTTCCTGATACTGAAACTCAAGGGCGTATTCATACTTCAGCTTGTACTGTTGCAGTTCTTCCAGAAGCAGACGAAATTATTGATATAGATATAAATCCAGCCGATATAAGAGTTGATACCTATCGTGCCTCTGGTGCAGGTGGTCAGCATATTAATAAAACAGATTCAGCAGTTAGAATTACGCACTTACCCACGGGTATTGTTGTTGAATGCCAAGATGATAGATCTCAGCATAGAAACAAAGCACAAGCTATGAGTGTATTGGCAGCTAAAATTAAAGATGGTCAAATACAAGAAAGGGAATCAAAAATCGCTTCAGAAAGAAAAAGTTTAATTGGAAGTGGAGATAGAAGCGAAAGAATAAGAACCTATAACTTCCCACAGGGGAGAATTACTGATCACAGAATAAATTTAACCCTATATAAGATTGATTTAATATTAGATGGCGAATTACATGAGCTAATTAAAGTCCTTAATTCAGAACATCAAACTGACTTATTATCAAGACTTGATGAAGATTAAAGAAGCCAAAAGAAATCAATTCTGCTTCCCTGATAAGCCAATTACTATTCATGAACTTACTCTACAGGTTCAAAAATTACTAACTGAAAATCTTACCCTTACTTATAGAGAAGTAGGAATTGAATCAAGGTTTATTCTCGAGCATGTCCTAAAAGTTAAGCACCCATTCTTAATTCAAAACTATGATAAATTTATTAATCAGGATAATTTTAAGGAAACTATGGAGATTGTTTTGGAAAGAATTACCAATAAACCTCTTGCATATATTCTAAAAGAGTGGAAATTTTATGATTTGGAGTTTTATATAGATGAAAATGTTCTTATACCCAGACAAGATACAGAATTATTAGTTGATTTAATTATTAAGCAATATAAAGATTGCACAGAGCTTGATATTCTTGATTTAGGAACTGGCTCCGGAGCAATTGGAATTACTCTCGGGAAAAAATTTAAGAACGCCAACGTATTTCTTAGTGATATTTCATTAGATGCTCTTAAGATCGCAAAAAAAAACATTCTCCAGCATAAATTAAAAAATATATCTGTTAAACACAGTAACTGGTTCTCGGATATACCA
>CAZPCL010000139.1:0-2865 GCA_964585105.1 uncultured Methylobacillus sp. | reverse complement strand
TACCACCTTTAGAAAACATTTTCATCATTTTTTGCATTTCTTCAAACTGCTTCAGAAGTCTATTAACATCTTGCACCTTAACTCCAGAACCATTTGCAATCCTTATCTTTCTTTTTGCTTTAATCACAGCAGGATGTTTTCTCTCGTGAAAAGTCATTGAGCTAATAATTGCACCAATCTGAACCAAAGACTTATCCCCATCTTCCGGTTTAACTTTTGAAGCTGCATCTGATATCTGTGAGGGCATTTTGTCCATCATTGCCCCAACTCCACCCATTTTTTGCATCTGAGTAATTTGGTTTTTAAAATCATCTAAATCAAAGTTTTTCCCTGATGTAACCTTTGCTGCAAGATTCTCAGCTTCTTTTGTATCAACATTTTTTTGAGCTTCCTCAACCAAGCCAATAATATCTCCCATACCAAGTATTCGTGAAGCCATACGCTCGGGATGAAAAGCTTCCAGACCATTCGTTTTCTCACTTACTCCGATAAATTTAATTGGCTTATCAGTTATATGTCTTACAGAAAGGGCTGCTCCGCCCCTGGAATCTCCATCTAACTTTGTTAATACTACGCCTGTTAAAGGTAAGGTATCTCCAAATGCTTTAGCTGTATTCACTGCATCTTGACCTTGCATGGCATCAACAACGAATAAAGTCTCTATCGGTGAAAGTGTTTTATGTAATTGTTTAATCTCTTTCATCATTACTTCGTCAATACCCAATCGGCCTGCAGTATCAAAAATAACCACATCAAAGAAATATTTTTTTGCATAAGCTAGTGTTTCTAGAGCAATATTGTTTGGTTTATCTTTTTGTGATGAGTCGAAACATTCAATATCTAGACTGGCTGCAAGAGTTTTAAGCTGATCAATTGCTGCCGGCCGATATATATCAGCACTTGAAACTAAAACTTTCTTTTTCTGCTCTTTCAAAATTTTAGCTAACTTAGCTACTGTTGTTGTTTTACCAGAGCCCTGCAACCCAGACATCAAAATGACTGCTGGGGGTTTTGTTGATAAATTTAATCCAACATTCTCACCTCCCATTAGACTTGTTAATTCATCCTGAACGATCTTGATTATTGCCTGGCCAGGTGTAACGCTCTGCAAAACCTCAGCACCTAAAACCTTTTCCTTAACTTCGTCAATGAAGTATTTCACTACAGGTAAAGCGACATCTGCTTCTATTAAAGCAATTCTCACTTCTCGCATTGCATCACTTATATTTTCTTCGCTAAAGCGAGACTGTCCTCGTATGGTCTTTATTACTGACTGGAGTCTTTCCGTTAAATTTTCTAGCATTATCTATATTCTCAATTAAATTATTACAATTAACAGGTTGTAGAAAAATTCCATTATAATTGTCTTTAATTTTTTCAACAAACTATAATGATTATATGGAATATACAACATTACTTATATCTTCTTTGAGTTTATATGTAGTTACAGCTTTTATTTTATTTTTTAATAAAGTTAAAAATAAAAAACTAGCTAGCTTTACTTTAATATCTGCCTTAATTACTCATGCTTCGCTTATTTATATAACAATAATATTAAATAACATTAATTTAAATTTTGCAAATTCATTACTACTGCTTAGCTGGGTAACAGTTCTTTTTTATTACTTAATAAATAGAAAAATGCAATTTATTGGTCTAGAAAATCTAACTATCACACCAGCTATCTTGATTATTTTATGTCACCCCTTATTGAGAAATGACCATCACTTAGAAATTCAAATGTCAATAACCTCGATAATACATATAATTATTGCAATTCTTTCTTACAGTCTTTTGACTATTGGAGCTTTATTTTCTATCTTTATTTTATTATTTGAAAAAGAACTAAACAAAAAAGATAAAAAAATTGACAATCTAGCTAGTAACTTTTCATTGCTTAAAATGGAAGATATTTTATTTAAAATTTATTGGCTTGGCTTTTTGCTTTTATCAATAACCTTGTTCTCTGGACTTTTGTTTTCAGGTGATATTTTTGGGTCCTTATTAATATGGAATCATAAAACTTTCTTCTCTTTTTTGGCGTGGGTCATTTATGGTGGAATGCTGATTGGAAGGTTTAACTATGGTTGGAGGGGTGAAAAAGCAGTAGTAATCAGCCTTGTTGCTTTTCTGTTTCTTTTTTTATCGTATTTCGGTACAAAATTTGTTTTAGAAATTTTACTGAGTTAAGAATTATCTTAAAATAATTATTGGCCACTTATTTCTAATTGCTTCTTTTTTTAAGGCTTCATCTGGATTAGTTGCTACAGGATTGCTAACCATTCTAAGAAGTGGTAAATCATTTTTAGAATCACTGTAAAAGTAAATTTGTTCAAAATCTTTTGGTACAAAACCTTTTTGTTTTAACCATAATTTTAGTCTTTCAACTTTACCCTCTTTAAATGAGGGAATTCCTTTAACTTTACCTGTAAATTCTCCATCAACTTCCTCAAGATCAATCCCAATTAAGTCATCTATACCAAGTAAATTGCCAATAGGTTTTGTTATATAACTATTAGTTGCAGTAATAATCAGGAGTTTGTCTCCATCGTTCCTATGTCTTTTAATAAGTTTTTTTGCTTTATCCGTTATCATTTTTGTTACAACTTCACTTACGTAGCGAGCCAAAAGCTTATCTGTTATTTTTTTTGGGTGATCTTTAAAAAATCTAAATTGAAATTCACAGAATTCATAAATATCTAATTTACCTTTGTTGTAATCTGAATGAAATTTTTTATTCGTTTCTTCGTGCTTTTTTTTATCAACTAATCCTTCTCGAACTAAAAAAAGTCCCCAATTATAATCAGAGTCGCCGTCAAGAAGTGTATTGTCTAAATCAAAAATAGCTAAATTCAAAAAATCTCT
>CAZPCL010000138.1:0-2884 GCA_964585105.1 uncultured Methylobacillus sp. | reverse complement strand
TGTGTTAGGGATGCGGGAAATAAAACTAAACTCCCGGTAACTACATTTATTATTTTTTCCACATTTATGCGTGAATCAGTTGCATCTTTTTCTTCTCCTAAGGAAACAACCAAGCTGCCACTTTCAGCCTTTGATTTTGGTGGAACATTTATGTACAAACTCCCACTGAGCCATCCGTTACCATGGATATGAGGCTTTAATTCACCACCACTTTTCATACTGATAAGCCAGCCATAGAGACTGTACTCAGTTGGCCATTTTCTTATCAAGCCATCTTTGCTATCTTTAAACTTAATGCGATATTTCTCTATTTCTAATCGAATAGCTTGTTGAATTTTCTCTGTGAAACTATTTTTTATATCAAATAAATTTCCAGAAGTTTGAGAGCCGTTAACAAGGAGGGATTGTTTTCTATTCGATATCCTGTTTTCATTGAGCAAAAACCTTACCTTTTCGGCAAAAATCCCTTCAAAATCATATTGAGTATTCATGTCAATATGTAAAATATATTTCAGTGGTTCACTGCAAAATAGATTCGGCTTTTCCACCCCATATTTCAATGCGGAACGACAAATAAGTGAACCAATAGTTGCGTTGGCTGTGTTCTCATTTATCAAGTAATCTAATTTATCAAAAAAAAGTGACTGTTTATCCAGTAGGTACAAGCTCTCTAATAAGTTGTTGTGGGCTTCAGTATAGTCCGGTTTGAATGCTATTGCTTGTCTATAACTTGCTTCAGCCTCGTCTATTCTGCCCAGTTTTTGGAGCATAGTTCCCAAGTTGCGATGAGCTTCAGCATAGTCAGGTTTCAACACAATGGCTTGCCTAAAGCTTACTTCAGCCTCTTTCAATCTGCCTAGTTCTTGCAGCGCAAGACTCGAGTTAAAATGGGATTCGGCAATGTTTGGACTAATTTCTAATGCATTCTCAAAATGCTGCAAAGCAGATATCCAGTCTCCAATATCTTTTGCTATAGAGCCGAGGTTGTTCGAAATTTCAGCTAACTTAGGATTGATAGCTAATGCCTTTTCATATGCTGTTTTTGCTTTATCAATCTGTTTATCCTGTTGAAAAGCTGTTCCAAGATTTATCCATATGCTAATAACTTTTGGCGCCAATTCAGCAGCCTTCTCAAGAATAGTGATTGCTTCAGAAACCCTGTTATCTTGTCTAAGAAACTCACCTAAATCAACCATACAATTAACATCAGTTGGCTCAAGCTCGTAAACTTTTTCCAATGCCGTTATTGCCCCTGAGAGATTTTTATTTTTGTATTTCAGTGAACCTAATAATCGCCAAATCTGAGTTAAGTGAGGTTTAAGCGAGACAGCCATGCCTGCATCAGCGATAGCACCAATAATATCATTAGTTTGCAATCGGATAAGCGCTCTGGTTGCATATGCCTCGGCATAATTTGGATTAGATAACAAAACCTTTTCAGCTAAATCTAGGGCTTCCTTAACTCTCTGGTTCCCATTGAGACAGGAAGCCAAGACGAGCCCACCTTCTGGATCATCCCTTGAACATTCATATCCAATTTGCGCCTTTTTCAAAGCTCCTTCGGGATTAGATTGCTTTAGTAATAATCTTGCCTGATTGCGATAAATAGATGCTAATTCTGAATTAAGTGATGCCGCTGTTAGAAGTGCTTGTTCCGCCTCAACATCTTTTTTATCCAGTAAGAGCACATGACACAGCAATGAATGAGCTTCTGCGTGGTTGGGTTGGCTTTCTATTAATTTTTCTAGCCATTCTTGTGCTTCTTGAAACTTACCAGCTTCACGATATTTGATTGCAGGGGCAAGTTTATCAGGACTAGACTTTATGTTATCCATACTAACGCCGGATACGCCTAATTTCCTTTTTAAAGCATCAACCTTATCCCCAACCAATCCCACTTTTCTACCTTGTTCAAGAACTGCCTTCGCCGTTTCCAGTTGTTTTTCTTTAATGAGCGCATCAATGTAACTCAACCAAAACTGTTCTATTTTTGGATTGGCTTCGAGAGCAGTTTTAAAGAATGGCAGTGCCTTTTGGACCTTATCTGCACCAACGGCTAACACACCCATATTATGATTAGCATCAGGATGATGAGGCTGTACCTTAATTATCGATGTATAAAGGTGGCCTGCTTCTTGAACCTGCCCAGCTTTATGGGCTTCAACCGCTTTCTGAAGTGCTTGGTCTATTGTCAGTTCCATAATCATTCCGTAACGTATTTGTTAGTATAAGAATACTATTGCAGTATATCTACTTGAATGCATTACACCTAACCCAGAGGCTAAAGTTACAACATTAAGTAGTTTACGAAGTGAAACACCTAATCTGTCGCACTATACATTATAATAACGTAGGCTCCCCCCCATGGCCTTTGCCCACCTGGAGAAGGCCTGTGGTTACCTGAGGTGCTATTCAGAGCGAGATAACAAACCTTTTAAGCACAGCATTAGCTACTTAGAATGCTCTCACAAAGTACTTAAGAAGCCTTATATGAGGTGTTCAGTGGGGATTTAGGCGAAGGCTTTATGCCGATATTGCAGGTGTTCGGCCTTATGTGGAAGGTTCCAAATATGCACCCAAGACTTATATTCATCTAATGCCTTGTTGACTAGCTGGGGGGCTATTGAATGGCATAAACGGCTTACAATTCGGGTGATATGGTTCTGGTGCAAGGAAGTGGCTTTGAAATCTCACTGTCTCTAGGCACCATTATTACCTTGTATCCCCTTCCAATAATATCGGTTGCAAGCCGCCTTGCTGAAGATGGGCAGTTAACTCATTCGAAAGGGTTGTTTTCCCTGCTCCCAATAAGCCCATAATCCATATCACTTACCTCACCATATAACCTCTCCAACCATCAGCTTAATTGATTTATGTCTAGTGG
>CAZPCL010000137.1:0-2893 GCA_964585105.1 uncultured Methylobacillus sp. | reverse complement strand
TTAAATAACTAGATAAATTGATTTTTAAAAATCTAAAGGCACTAAAATTAATATAAAAAAAGAAGTAGATGATAATAGCCCATAAATCCAAGCTTTTAAAATCCACATATTTTTTTTATTCTTCCAATTTATTCGAAATGCTTGCCCAAAAAAAATCATTAATAGAAGTAAAGCTAGTCCAAAATATGACGGAAGATGGAGATCAGGTAACATAGAAATAATTTAACACAAACCCTTGCAATGCTATGACAATTTTTTTAATTATTTTTTCAGCTATTTTTTTTGCAAATCTCCCTTGGGCAACCAATTATTTTTTGATTTTTTACAAAAAGCCAAAAAAAAATTTGTTTTTAATACTTATTGAATTGACCCTATATTATTTTATTTTTGGAGGTTTTCTTTTGTTAGTTGAGAAACAAGTTATTGGGAACACCCATAATCAAGACTGGGAATTTTATGCGATAACTTTTTGCCTCTTTCTTGTTTTTTCATTTCCAGGCTTTATTTACAAAGTCATCTGGAAAAAGTAATCAAAAATCTATTAATTATAGGTTGTGGAAAGCTTGGACAGAGGATTGGTAATAACCTTTCTGAATTACCTATAGAAATAACTGGTATTAAAAGAAAATTACCAAACACCCCTGCAAGTTTTAAAATAATTACGCTAAATATTTTTTCGGATAAATTTCTAGATAATATTAAATCTATTAACCCAGATTATCTTATTTATTGTGTATCTTCTGATGAGCAAACAGAAGAAAGCTATCAAAAAAACTATGTTGAAGGCTTAAAGATAACCGTTAAAGCATTAAACCAACTAAATGATTTTCAGCATTTAATTTTTATATCAAGCACTCGTGTATACGGACAAATTTCGAATAGTTTTTTATCGGAATCAACACCTCCAAAGCCAAATGACTTTGGAGGCAAAATATTGTTAGAAGCTGAAAGATCCTTGAATAAATTGTCATTTAAAAAAACTGTCCTGAGACTTTCTGGAATATACGGAGACAATAGGCAACATTTGTTAAGGGTCGCATCTGATCTTACTAAATGGCCTCTAAATGATCGATGGACCAATAGAATTCATGAGGATGATGTTACCTCTTTCATTATTTTTTTGTTTACCCAGATAATCAGTAACAAAAAAATTGAGGATTTATATTTATTAACAGATAGCCAACCTGTTTCTTTATATGAAGTTCTAAAGTGGATTAGGCTTGAGCTTAAACTTTCGCTGGATAACCTTCCTATCCCAAATGGAATTTCAGGAAAAAAACTTAAATCAGATATTTTACCAAGACTTAAATTTTCATTTAAGCATTCAGATTATAAAAGTGGTTACCATCAAATGATTGCTTCATTAAATAAAACAAACGGATAGAACATTGATTGATGATTGAGGCTGGGATAGAATGGCGCGACGAAGAATAAAATAGGCGCGTAGCTCAGTTGGTTAGAGCACCACATTGACATTGTGGGGGTCGTTGGTTCGAATCCAATCGTGCCTACCATTTCTTCTTCAAACAAGCCTATCTTGATTAACAAAAACCTTATAAGATAAAGGTTTATAAACAAAATTTAATTATGCCAGATATAAAATTACCTGATGGTTCGGTCAAACTATACAAAGAACCTGTGAGAGTGGCTAATGTTGCGGGAGATATTGGTGAAGGATTGCTTCGTGCGGCATTAGCCGGTGTTGTTAATGGCCAATTAGTTGATTTAAATTACGAAATTACTGAGAATGCAAATTTATCAATTATTACAGCAAAAAATCCAGAAGGTTTAGAGATTATAAGGCATTCAACCGCACATTTACTTGCGCATGCAGTTAAGGAGCTTTATCCTGAAGCTCAGGTAACAATCGGCCCTGTTATTGATGATGGTTTTTATTATGATTTTTCATATAATCGACCATTCACTCCTGAAGACCTTGTTTTGATTGAAAAGAAAATGGCATTTATAGTTAAACAAAATCTACCAGTTACAACAAAAGTTATCCCTAGAGATGAAGCAATCAAGTTTTTTAAAAATATTAATGAGAACTATAAAGCTGAAATCATTGAATCAATACCCAAAGATGAACAGGTTAAATTTTATACCCAAGGCGAATTCACAGACTTGTGTAGGGGGCCACACACCCCATCAACTGGGAAATTAAAAATTTTTAAATTAATGAAAGTGGCTGGGGCTTATTGGCGTGGTGACTCTAATAATGAAATGCTTCAGAGAATCTATGGAACAGCTTGGGCAACAAAAGAAGATATGGCTTCATATTTACTACGATTAGAAGAAGCGGAAAAGCGTGATCATAGAAGGTTAGGGAAGCAACTTGATTTATTTCACTTGCAAGATAATACACCTGGGATGGTTTTTTGGCATCCAAAAGGCTGGGCACTATGGCTTCAAATAGAGAAATATATGCGTGAAATGTTTCAAGAATATGGTTATCAAGAAATTAAGACACCAACAGTTTTAGATAAGGGACTCTGGGAAAAGTCTGGACATTGGAAAACCTATCATGACAATATGTTTACAACCTCTTCCGAGAACAGGGAATATGCGATTAAGCCAATGAATTGTCCAGGTCATGTCGAGATATTTAATAATAATCTGCATAGCTATCGAGATTTACCATTAAGGCTAGCAGAATTTGGCTCTTGCCATAGAAACGAGCCCTCTGGGGCTCTTCATGGATTGATGAGAGTTAGAGGGTTTACTCAAGATGATGCACATATATTTTGTACCGAAGAGCAAATAAAAGATGAAATAAAAAACTTTAATGCAATGCTTTATAAAGCATATGCTGATTTTGGATTTGAAGAAATTTTAGTAGTTTTATCTACTCGACCTGAAAAAAGAATTGGTTCAGATGAGGTATGGGATAAAG
>CAZPCL010000136.1:0-2932 GCA_964585105.1 uncultured Methylobacillus sp. | reverse complement strand
GAGTTGCAAATTTAATTTTTCTGCTGGACCAGCCAATTTACCTATAGAAGTTATGGTAAAAGCTCAGTCTGAGTTTTTGGATTGGAATGGAACAGGTATGTCTGTTATGGAAATGTCTCATAGAGGCAAGGAATATGCTCCAATTTTAGAAAATGCTAAAGTAAATTTAAGAAAGTTATTAAATATACCCAACAATTATAAAACCTTGTTTCTTCAAGGTGGAGCTGTGACTCAAAACTTTATGGTTCCAATGAACCTGCTGAATAATCAAACTGCAAGTTATGTAATATCAGGTTATTGGTCAAAAAGAACATTTAATGATGCACAACCCTTTTCAGGAATAAATATTGCGGCCTCTTCAGAAAATATAAATTATGCGAAGGCCCCTGACTTTAATTCTTGGGATATCCAAGATAGCGACGCATATGTTCACTTTTGTTTAAATGAAACTGTTAATGGAGTGGAGTATTTCGAAGACCCAAAAGTTAATAATATTCCTGTAGTTTGTGATATGTCATCAACAATTTTATCTAGACCAATTGATATTTCTAAATACGGAGTAATTTATGCCGGTGCTCAAAAAAATATTGGGCCTGCAGGTGTAACTATTTTAATTGTAAGGGACGACTTACTAGATTTTTCTGATAGAAAAACTCCCTCAACATTTAATTGGAAAACGCAGTCAGAAAATAATTCGATGATAAACACACCATCATCTTATGGAATTTATATGGCAGGATTAGTATTCGATTGGTTATTAAGGCAAGGTGGTATTAAGGTTTTGGAAGATATAAATATTAAAAAATCAAATTATCTTTATAATTTTATTGATTCAAGTGATTTTTACATTAATAATATAGATAAGCAAAATAGATCTAGGATGAATGTTACTTTTAATATTCAGGATGATGAATTGAGTAGTGATTTTGTGAGTGAAGCAGAAAAAGCTGGTTTATTCGGGCTAAAAGGTCATCGAATGGTTGGTGGACTGAGAGCTTCAATTTATAACGCAATGCCATATGAAGGAATTCTTGCTTTAGTCGAATATATGAAGGAGTTTGAAAAAAAACATTAAATGAAAAAAGACCTTATTAAGCTTAGAAATGACATTGATAAAATTGATAGTAAATTATTAGATTTAATTTCAAAGAGATCTTCTATTGCTCAAAAAGTTGGCAAATTAAAAGGTGATGGAGTCATATATAAGCCTGAAAGAGAAGCTCAAGTTCTTTTAAGGTTGTTAATAGAAAATAAGGGACCACTCTCAGATGAAAGTATCACTAATATATTTAAATCAATTATTTCTAATTGCCGAGCATTAGAGAAGAAGTTAAGTGTCTCTTTCTTAGGGCCTCTGGGTACATTTAGTGAGGAAGCAACAATTCGGCAGTTTGGTGAGAGTATTCAAACTATCCCAAGCGATAGTATTGATGAAGTTTTTAATCATGTTCAATCTGGTATAGCGCACTATGGAGTGGTTCCTGTTGAGAACTCTACAGAGGGTGCGATAAGTAGAACCTTAGATTTATTATTAACTAAGGAATTAAAAATTTGTGGGGAGATAATTCTTCCTATTCATCATTTTTTTCTTTCAAAAAAAAGAGACCTTAAAAAGATTAAGACTATATATGCTCATGGACAATCTTTAGCGCAATGTCATGATTGGTTAATGAATAATGTACCTGACATAAAAAAAATAGCAGTTATGAGTAATGCTGAAGGAGCAAGACTCGCATCCAAAGAAAGCAATTCGGCTGCTATTGCTAGTAGCAGGGCTGCTGATTTATTTAATTTAAATATATTATTTGAAAATATTGAAGATGAGCAAAGTAATTCAACACGCTTTCTTGTTTTATCTTCAGAAGATGTGAAGCCATCTAGTAACGATAAAACTTCAATTGTTGTCGCTACAAAAAATAAACCAGGAGCTATAGCGGAATTAGTAGCTCCTTTTGCAAAAAATAAAGTTAGTATGACGAAACTTGAGTCCAGGCCTTCTAAGATTGGAATGTGGGAGTATGTTTTTTTTATTGATATGGAGGGGCACCAAGAAAATAAATCAGTTAAGGCAGCTCTGAATATAATTGAATCCAAAGCCTCTTTTATGAAGATTCTTGGTTCGTACCCTAAAAACTAATCTTTATTATGTCTATTGTAGCTCCGAAATATATTTCTAAAATAAACCCTTACCAAGGTGGAAAGCCAATCAAAGAAGTTGCCAGAGAGATTGGCATTCCTGAGCATAAAATTGTTAAGCTCGCTTCTAACGAAAACCCCAGAGGTTTGAGTCCTATTGCGATAGAGGCAATTAAAGATGCACTATTCGATATACAACGTTATCCTGACGGAAATGGGTATTATTTAAAGAAAGCATTGAGTGAAAATTTTTTATTAGCACCAGGAAAAATTATAATTGGTAATGGTTCAAATGATATTCTAGAATTAGCTGCTAGAACTTTCGCATCAAAAGATGATCAGATTATCTTTTCAGAACATGCTTTTGCGGTATATAAAATAGCAAGTCAAGCAGTTGGGGCTGAAGGTATAGAGGCTCCATCAAAAAATTATTCTCATGACTTAGATGCTTTTTTATCACTAATATCCAATAAAACAAGGTTGATTTTTATTGCTAATCCAAACAATCCAACAGGTACCCTTATTAATAAAAAAGTACTTAAAAATTTTTTAGATAATGTACCAAATAATATTGTAGTTGTTTTAGATGAAGCTTACGATGAATACTTAAATGATGATTTAAAATCTGATGCATTTGAATGGATTTATGAGTATGAAAACCTCATAGTTTCGAGAAGTTTTTCAAAAGCATATGGATTAGCAGGTTTAAGAATAGGATACGGAGCAGGTAATCCAGAATTGATTGAGTTGATGAATAGAGTGAGGCAACCATTCAATGTTAATCATCTTGCACAAG
>CAZPCL010000135.1:0-2981 GCA_964585105.1 uncultured Methylobacillus sp. | reverse complement strand
GTAATATCTGTTTGGTGCCCAACTGCAGAAATTATAGGAATATTAGACGAAAATATTTCTCTAGCCACTAACTCATCATTAAATGACCATAAATCTTCGATGGAACCACCACCTCTACAGACTATTAGAACATCCACTTCATTTCTTTGGTTAGCAATTTTAATAGCTTTAATAATGCCTTTAGGGGCAAATTTTCCTTGAACTGGTGTCGGATAAATGATCACTTTTAATAATTTATTCCTTCTTTTAAGAGTTGTTATCACATCTCTTAAAACCGATGCATCTGGGGATGTAATAACACCAATTACATTTGGATGTATAGGGAGCGGTTTTTTACTTTCTTCATCAAAGAGACCTTCTATGTTAAGTTTTTGTTTAAGCTGATTGAATTCTTCAAATAATTTACCAAGGCCTGCCTGCTGAAGAGAGGATATGTTTAATTGGTAATCGCCTCTTTGTTCATAGAGCCCAATTTTACATTGTGCTTCTATTAGGTCGCCATTTTTTGGAACCCATTTGACTTCATTATTTCTTCCCCTAAACATAGTACATCGAACTTGAGCATCATTATCTTTCAAGGAGAAATACCAGTGACCAGAGCTAGCCTCTATAAAGTTAGATATTTCTCCCTTCACCCAAATAGAAGGAAAATTATCTTGTAGAAGCTCCTTAACTAATTTATTAATTTCAGTTATTGAGAAAATTTTTACTTCAGCTGAATTAAAGTCGTTTATCATAGAGAAGTATTCTAATTACTAAAAAATATTTTTATTAATTAATTATTATAAATCGTTTATTAAAACTTATTAAAACTAATGCACAATTTTTTAACCTTTAAAAAAATTAACTTATTTGGATCTTTGCTGGCTTTTGTCTTGGTTGGTCTTGCAGTCGCTATCCAAGCTCATTTTAATTTAGAACCTTGCCCTCTTTGTGTAACACAAAGAATTGTTTTTATTGTGATCGGCTTTCTTTTTTTATTATTCTCTTTCTTTAACCCAAGTCAATTAATAAGATTCATTCATCTCATAACTCTCTTAATTGCAAACATAGTCGGTGTCGTTTTTGCAATTAAGCATATTTTAATTCAAGGTAAATGGATTATAGTCCCAGCTGAATGTGGGATTGATTTAGATTATATGTTTGAAAACTTTCCACTGACAGAAGCATTCAGTCTCTTATTTAAAGGAACAGGTGATTGTTCAGAAATTGACTGGTTGTTTTTGGGATTAACTCTTCCACAGTTAGCACTTATTGCTTATATTATGTTTGGCATAATAACTTTATATATATTTAAGAAAATTAATGCATGAATACATTAGAATCAACAATTGGAAATACCCCTCTAGCTAAGCTTCAGAGAATGGCCGATCGAGGAATTGGAGATATATATTTAAAGTTAGAAGGAAATAATCCAGCTGGATCAGTAAAAGATAGGCCTGCTTTTTCAATGATTCAACAAGCTGAACTAAGGGGTGACATTAAACCGGGTGATACATTAATAGAGGCAACATCTGGAAATACAGGTATAGCACTAGCTATGGTTGCTGCTATGAAGGGGTATAAAATAATTTTAATAATGCCAGAAAATCAATCTATTGAAAGACGTCAAACAATGAAAGCATTCGGTGCAGAATTAATATTAACTTCTCAAGTGGGTAGTATGGAGTTAGCCCGCGATAAAGCACTCGAAATGCAAAGGGAAGGTAAAGGTATGGTTTTAGATCAGTTTGGAAATCAAGATAATCCAAAAGCACACTATGAGGGGACTGGGCCAGAGATTTGGCGAGATACAAAAGAAACAGTTACACATTTTATTTCTAGTATGGGAACGACAGGCACAATTGTAGGGACATCAAAATTTCTCAAAGAAAAAAATTCTTCAATACAAATTATTGGAGTCCAGCCAGAAGAAGGTGCGCAAATACCAGGAATACGTAAGTGGCCAAAAGAATATTTACCTAGTATTTTTGAAGATAAAAATATAGATAGTATTAGATTGGTTAGTCAAAATGATGCTGAAGAAACAGCAAGAATTCTTGCAAAAAAAGAAGGTATTTTTTCTGGTGCATCAACTGGAGGAGCTCTTTATATTGCCCTTGACATCGCAAAAAAAGATCCCAAAGCAGTTATAGTTTCTATCGCCTGTGACAGGGGAGATCGATATTTATCAACAGGAATTTTCCCCGCTTAAGCTGTGATACCTTCTTTAGTTTTTGATTTAGAAACTATTCCAGATATATTGGCTATTCGTCGCTTTTATAAAATTAGCGATGACTTAAGAGATGAAGAAGTTGTAAATATTGCAATGTATCAAAGGAGGCAGAAAGTAGGACATGATTTCTTACAACATCATTTGCAAAAAATTGTAGCTATTTCATGTGTGTTAAAAACTGATGAGCAATTAAAAATATGGTCATTAGGCGATGAAGGAAGTAGTGAGGCAGAATTATTGGATAGGTTTTACGACGGAGTGGAAAAATACCTCCCTAATTTAGTAACCTGGAATGGAACTGGCTTTGATTTACCTGTTTTAAATTACCGATCATTAGTAAATAAAGTGTCATCTTCTGTTTATTTTGATATGGGGGAAAATAATTCAGACTTCAAGTGGAACAATTACTTAAATCGTTTTCATCAAAGGCATGTTGATTTAATGGATTTCTTTGGTCTGTATAGTGGAAGAAATAATGCTTCATTAGACCATATAGCAAAACTATGTGGCTTTCCTGGAAAATTAGATATGGATGGGGGGCAGGTTTGGAAAACCTATCTTAATGGAGATATCAAGTCCATTAGGGATTATTGCGAAACTGATGTCGTTAATACTTATTTAGTTTATCTTAGGTTTTTATTTATCAAAACACATATCAATAAAAGCATATATGAAAAAGAGTTATTAACATTGCAAAAAATGCTTGAATGCTTAGATGGAGCTCATTGGAAATCATTTATTCAAGCATGGCAAAAGTAGTGCGCAA
>CAZPCL010000134.1:0-2982 GCA_964585105.1 uncultured Methylobacillus sp. | reverse complement strand
AAACAGATGTAATATGCATGTAATAACGAATTAAAACAGGTACTTCGTGCATGTTTGAGGCAGAGATTAAGAGAAGCTAATGGAACTAACTATTGAACAAGCACTGCAGCAAGGTGTTACCGCACACAAAGAGGGCAAGCTTCAAGATGCTGAGCGTTTATATCGGGCAATCTTGCAGTCCCAGCCTTTGCATCCAGACGCTAACCATAACCTAGGCGTATTAGCAGTATCGGTTAATAACATTAACGCGGCCTTACCGTTTTTCGAATGTGCTCTGAAAGCAAATCCAAAAATAGAACAGTTTTGGCTTAGCTACATCCATGCACTCATTAAAGATAATAAGTTCGATAATGCGAAAGAAGTTATCAACCAAGCAGTGCAGAAAGGATTTAATCAAGAGAAACTTATCCCCTTAAAGGCACAAATAGTCCCAAAGCTTCAAACCGGAAAAGCCAATTCGGGGAAGTTGAATAACGAGGCTAAAAATAAAAAAAAGCAAAAGTCTCAAAAACACAACCTTAAAACAAGAAGTCCATCTTCAAAAGAATTAAAGGCTCTTCAAGCGCATTTTCAAAATACACGATATGGTGAAGCTGAAAAGCTGGCAAAGTCTCTCACTCAAAAATTTCCCAACCATCAGTTTGGGTGGAAAGTCCTGGGTGCTGTTTATGAGAAAACTCAAAGGATGAGTGAGTCATTGCACGCTAATAAAAAATCGGTGCAACTAGCGCCGCAAGATTTCGCAGCGCATAGCAATTTGGGGAACATACTCAAATTACTGTCTAGATTAGATGAGTCTGAAGCTAGTTACAGGAAAGCAATTACATTGAAACCTGAGTCCGCTGAAATTCATTATAACTTAGGTGTGACGCTTCGCGCACTGGGAAAGCTAGACGAGGCTGCAGCAAGCTACCGTCGAGCGATAATTTTGAAACCTAAATTTGCGGAAGCGCATTTCAACTTGGGTGTCACACTGCAGGACCTTGGCAAATTTGAAGAAACTGAAGCTAGCTACAGGAAAGCAATAGAACTGAAAACCTATTTTGCTCAAGCCCGCTGCAACTTAGGAATACTTTTATACAAGAGTGGAAAATATAATTTAGCCGCTGAGCAATTTGAGCTATCTGCAACTTATCAAAGTAGACTCTATGCCATTCAATGTTCGTATCGTCAGGACGATAAAGCTACTTTCTATGAAAAATATGACAATTTGGTAGCGCAAGGTGAAAATAATGCAGTCCTTGGTTCATTAGGTTTTTGCTCGGAGCTTAAATATGGAGTAAAAAAATCAAACCCGTTTTGCAACGACCCGCTAAAGTATGTCGCTACTAGTGATTTAACTACGCAATATGACTTTGATAGTATATTTATTAAGGTTGCAAGTGATGTGTTGAAAGACAGTTCGGTGTCCTATAGAGAACAAGTCTATTTAACGAACGGGGTCCAAACCGCTGGCAACATTTTCGCTTTACCAAAAGTATTTAATACTGACATTGAGAGTATTATTCGTACTGAAATAGAAAAATATCGTATACATTTTCAGGATAGTGAGGAAGGTTTTATAAGGGACTGGCCGAATTCTTATAAAATTTATGGGTGGCTTTTGTGCATGCAAAGTGGTGGTAAATTAGCTCCTCATATACACGAAATAGGTTGGATGACTGGCAGTATATACATAAATGTGCCGCCAAAGACAAAGATTGATAATGGCAACCTCGTGGTGTGTTTATACGACCGCGAGCATGTTTTGGAAGCGGATAAAAACCAACAAAATATTATCGATGTGGCGACTGGCAGTATGTGCCTTTTTCCAGCCTCTCTCCATCACTACACGATTCCATTTGAAGAAAAAGAAGATCGTATAGTATTGGCGTTTGATGTCATCCCTATAAATTAGTTTCCAAATTAGCTGCAAATACTACGGATCCAGTGTTTAGTATTACTGAAAGCACTAACCCTAAAAGTACTTTTTTAACATCCATGTCTTAACCTTATTCTTTTCCAATTACGCTTCTAAAGATATCATGGAAAGTGATGCCACAGCTAACTTAGCAAAGGATGTTAACGCTCCTTCGGCTAATAATGCAGGCCTGTAAATCTATAGGGATAGTTTCGTAGGTCAGGCTTTAAAGAAGGATATTCTAGTAGACGGCAAGTGTATCGGCGAAACTGTGGATGACGTTTTCTTTTATGAGGAAGTAGTTGGGGAGGAGGAGCATACGGTATCAACTGAATCGGAGTTCTCGCCAAACGATTTACTGCTTTTTGTAGAGAATGGTAAAAATTACTTTATACGATAGGATATTAAAATGGGCGCATTCGTCGGTGGAGCTAATCTCGAACGTGTTTCCGACGAAAAGGGTAAAGAAGCAGTCAAAACGTTGGGAATGGCTAAAAAAGGTACTTGCAGCGAGTAGCATGAGGCCCGACGCAGTGCAGAATCAGCGGGGCAGTGGTTGTTTGCATCTAGCAGACAACACTTAACCCTGCTGCTATGTACCGGTAGTGGATAGATAAACAGTGAATTCGAACCACTCAGCACTACTTTATGAAGTTGCAAAAAGTGGAGGCGGAGGTTTTAATACAAGGGATGCTAAGCGGAAGCCAATCAGCCACCGATCAAGCATCAAGTGGAATGTAAGCAAGGGCGCTACATCTGTGCGCTATAACCGAGATAACTGGAAGTTCCGCTAATCAGCATCACCTTATAAGCTTCGAGAAACTCTGGCAGCTTTAGGGCGGGCACAACGGTCAGGTAGTAACTGGGAATTGACCTAATGAGCATGCTCCACTGGCCGCTACTCCATTACAGGTTAACTTTATGGCACCTAGAGGCTGCCTAAGGTGGACAACAACAGGCGCTTTTTTATGTCTGGTCGTTTATTTTTTGGAGTATTATTTAGTCTTGCTTGAGGTTTAGCTGCATTGAGGGAATCGATTAGGATATGCTTCCAAAGAGTTGCACTCCCTTAGGGAAAGTGT
>CAZPCL010000133.1:0-3012 GCA_964585105.1 uncultured Methylobacillus sp. | reverse complement strand
ATTCAAGATGGATCATTTGCTAAAGAATTTGTAAATAATGTTGGAGATTTGCCAGCGCGACGTGAAAAGCAAAGACAGCATCAGATAGAGCAAGTTGGAGAATCACTGCGCTCGATGATGCCATGGATTAAAAAGATTGTTGATAAGACAAAGAATTAATTGAAAACTAACCTCACCTATCCATTTATAGCCAAGGAAGGCTGGCTATTTCTTGGGCTTTCATTTACCGCTAGCCTAGCTACGAGTCTTTGGTGTCTAACAGCATCAATACCTTTATGGATAATATCTTTATTTATTTTGCAATTTTTTCGAGACCCAATTCGACCAATACCTCAAGATGAGAATTTGATAGTATCAGCCGCGGATGGGCGTGTTATCTCAATTGAGAAAACAATTGATCCCTATAAAAAAAGAAAAGCAATAAAGGTTAGTGTATTTATGAATGTTTTTAATGTTCATTCAAATAAAGCTCCCGTTTCAGGAAATATAATAAATAAATTTTATTTCCCTGGTAAGTTTTTTAATGCTGCCCTATCTAAAGCATCTTTAGAGAACGAACGTTGCGCTTTATTAATAGAAACTAAGGATAAAAAATTAGTAACTTGTGTTCAAATTGCAGGACTAATTGCTAGAAGAATTCTATGTTACAAAGAAATTGGCAATAATATGTTAAAGGGGGAGCGTTATGGATTTATTCGTTTTGGCTCTCGTGTAGACTTATACTTGCCTGAAAATTCAAAAATTAAAGTAACGCTTGGTCAAAAAGTTAAAAGCTGCCAATCGATAATTGCAGAGTTTTAAAATATTTAGAAAAATATCTTGAGTATATAATTAGTGAATGTAAGCAGATAATTCATTCAAAGCTTTTTTATATACTTCTCTTTTAAAATCGATAACTTGTTTTAATGGAGACCAAAAATCATCCCATCGCCACGAGTCAAATTCTGGTTTTTCAGAGTTTGTTAATAAAACATCCGAATCTTTCCCAACAAATTTTAATAAGAACCATATTTGCTTTTGTCCTTTATAACGACTAGCTCCGTCGCGCCTGACCCACTGCTTTGGCACTTCGTATCGTAACCAATCTTTTGTTTTTCCAAGAATCTTTACATGATTAGGGGCAAGGCCGACTTCCTCCATTAACTCTCGGTACATTGCTTCTTCTAAACTCTCACCCTTGTTTATTCCACCTTGAGGGAATTGCCAGGCATCTTCAGCAACACGTTTCGCCCACAAAACTTGATTATGTTCATTTAAAATGACGATACCAACATTTGGTCTATATCCTTCTTGATCAATCATAGTGTTATCCTTAATATAGACTCTATTTTTCCACAAATAAAAAATTATTAAAAGCTTGATTTTATGATTATACAAAATAAAAAAATTATTCTAACTATACTAATTTTTCTCCTCACATTATTAGCCTACTTTTATAGTGCTCATAAAAAAATTAACTCAAAAGCTTATATCACTAATCAAGGAGATAATACAGTCTCTGTAGTTGACCTTATTAACCTTGAGGTAATAAAAACAATTAAAGTAGGAGTTGCGCCTCTAGGAATCACAATTCTAAATAAAAAAAAACTTGCTTTTATCGGTAATGTTGGAAGTGATGACATTAATATTATAGATACAAATACAGATGAAATTATTAAAACGATAAAATTAATGACTGCACCTCTAAGCCTAACTTCAAGCCCTGATGAATCTAAAGTTTATGTAACTGACTGGTTTAAAAATAATATTTTAATCATATCTGTTGATGAGATGAGAGTAATCGATTCTATTGAGGTTGGGAAAACCCCATCAGGCATTACTTTTAATAAAAAATATGGTTATTTAATAATCACAAATAGAGACTCTAATACGGTTGAAATATATAAAGACAATGAATTAATTAAGAGTTTAAATTCAGGAATACATCCTTTTGGGGTACATACTAAAGGGCAATATGCTTATACCGCTAATGTATACGATGACTCAATTACAATTATTAATCTAGAAGATTGGACTACTAAAGTAATTAAAGTTGGTGCACATCCTTATAATGTATTTACTCATCAGAATCTTGGCTTCGTAACAAATACAGTTGATGACTCATTAAGTATTATTGACCTAAAAATTGGTAAAGAAATAAAGCAAATATATACTGGTGAGACTCCTGAAAATTTAGATATACATCGTAAATTAAATTTACTTGTAGTTACAAATTGGGGAAGTGATTCAATTTCTGTTTATTCACTTAAGGATTTAAAGCTAATAAAAGAAATAAAAACAGGGGCACAAAGCCGATCTTTTGGGGAATTTATACTACAGTAAAGTTTTTATAGTAATATGTTTAATTAATTTTTAATTAACGAAGGATTTATCAGATGAGAAAATTTATTTTAGCTCTAGCAGCACTAGCATTTACGATGTCGATTTTTGCTCACGGACCAACGCCTCAAAAAGTTCAGGAGTCAATCACTGTAGATATTGCGCCTGCTAAAGCATGGTCAGTTGTAAAAAATTTCACGGACTTTAGCGAGATTATGAAAACAAGGTCTTTTGATGATGAGATAATGAAAATAAAATATGAGATGTTAAAAAAAGATGGTCCTTTTTCTGATTATAACGCTTATATTATTGTCAAAAAAGGTGCTAATGACAATCAGTCAGTTATTCAATGGACTGCAAGATTTTATAGGACTTATAAGCTAAATCCTCCAATTCCAGAAGGGCAAGACGACGCAACTGCCGTTGCAGCTGTTAAAAAAATTGTTGGGCCAGGGCTTGCTAGTCTAAAGAAAGCTCTGCAAAAAAAATAATTTATTAATTCTCTAAAGGCGGATTATTGAATCCGCTTTTTTTATGATTACAATCAATCCACAAAAAAATCCTAAAGCAATAGTGGTCTGGCTTCATGGTCTTGGAGCAGATGAAAATGACTTCGTACCATTTGTAAAAAGTCTAGACCTAGATAATATTGAATTTATTCTACCTACTGCTCCCTTAAGACCAATAACTATG
>CAZPCL010000132.1:0-3051 GCA_964585105.1 uncultured Methylobacillus sp. | reverse complement strand
CGTTAAAAACCTTGGTCTGACAGACTACAAAAAGACTTGGAAAGAAATGAAAAACTTTATAACATCTAATCCAGGGGAAGATGAAATATGGGTTACTGAGCATCCACCAATTTTTACCACAGGAGTAAATAAAAATAAATCTGTAATCCCAAAAACAAATATTCCCCACATGTTTGTAGATAGAGGCGGAAAAATTACCTATCATGGACCAGGGCAACTGATTATTTATACACTGATTAATATACAAAAAAATAATATAACAATTAGACAATTAGTATCACTTCTCGAAAACTCTATTATTGATTTTTTAAAAAAAAATAAGATTAATTCATATTCAAAAGTTGATGCGCCTGGTGTTTATACAAATGAAAAAAAAATATGCTCTATTGGTCTAAGAATAAAAAAAAATTATGCTTACCATGGCTTAAGTTTAAATATTGATATGGATACTAAGCCATTTACAATGATTGATCCATGTGGCTATAGAGGACTAAAAATGGCACAATTATCAGACTTCAATATTAAAAGCACAATAGAAAAATCTGGAAAAGAAATTGCATTAATTATTAATAAAAAATTAAACCTACACTATGAACAAAATAATAAGAATTAAAGAAGTTGGTAAAGAAAAAATAGCAAGATTACCAATAAAAATTTTGAAAAAAGATAAGCTATTAAAGCCTTCATGGATAAAAATGAAGCTACCTAACAGTGATAAATTTCATGAAGTAAGTCAACTTCTTAAAGAAAATCAACTTAATACCGTATGCGAAGAAGCAAGCTGTCCTAATATCGGAGAATGTTATAGCCAGGGTACTGCAACTTTTATGATTTTAGGAGAAATTTGTACTCGTCGCTGTCCTTTTTGTGATGTTGCCAGTGGGATTCCTCTTGAACCAGATGTAAATGAACCTGTTAAATTAGGTCTTACAATTGCAAAACTTAAACTAAACTATGTTGTAATCACAAGCGTAGATCGTGATGACATGGTAGATGGTGGAGCGAATCATTTCACTGAGTGTATAAAAGAAATTCGTAAGAGTAACGCAAATATTAAAATTGAAATTCTAGTTCCTGACTTTCGAGGTAAAGGTAAGATAAAAAAAGCATTAGAAATACTTTGTAAGCATCCACCTAATATTTTTAATCATAATCTTGAAACTATTCCTAGACTTTATAAACGAGCAAGGCCAGGGGCTCGATATGAACACTCCCTTTCACTTTTAAAAGACTTTAAAAAACAAATGCCTTTAGTTCCGACTAAGTCTGGATTAATGCTCGGCTTGGGAGAAAAAAATGAGGAAATATTAGAAGTTATGAAAGACTTAAGAAGGCATAAGGTAGATATGTTGACACTAGGTCAGTATTTACAACCTACCCCATATCATCTTCCCGTTGAAAGGTATGTTCCGTTAATTGATTTTACTAATCTTAAAAAAGAAGCAGAAAAATTGGGATTCATATCTGTTTCAAGTGGTCCGATGGTAAGAAGTAGCTATCATGCCGATACTCAATCAATAGATCTAATCAAATGATACCAACACTTAAAGTCAAACCAAGCGCTCAATTGCTTAAGCTGGAAAACTATATTATTAATCATAGTTGTGATATTGAACTTTGGTTTAGAAATCAATGGACAAAATATCAACCTCCTTTCTATGCATCCGTAGATCTAAGAAATTCAGGATTCAAACTTGCCCCAGTTGACACAAATCTATTTCCAGCAGGATTTAATAATCTTTGTGATACATTCTTACCGCTATCTATTCAGGCAGCATCAATTGCCATAGAAAAAATATGCCCCGAAGCAAAAAAAGTTATGATTATTATAGAAAGTCATACTCGGAATATTTTTTATCTAAAAAACGTATATGCACTATCAGAAATTATTAAGAATTCTGGGCTTGAGGTCAAATTAGGAACTCTCGACCCTGAAATTAGTGAGAGTTTTTTTCTTGAAATTGAAAAAAATCTATCAATTAAGGTAGAGCCTATTACTCGTAATGAAAATTATGTATCAATTAAGATTTATAGTAAAAATTTTTATGAGCCTTGTGCAATTATATTAAATAATGATCTTTCAGGAGGTGAGCCCAAAATTTTAAATAATATAGCTCAAAATTTAATCCCTCCGCTTAAAGCTGGATGGTACAAGAGAAGAAAAAGTGATCATTTTACTCAATATAATAAAGTCGTTGATGAATTTTCTCAATTTACTGATATTGATCCTTGGCTTATTAATCCGTATTTTGAGAAATTAGACAATGTAAATTTTCAAGAAAGACAAGGAGAAAATGAATTAGCTTCAATAGTCTCTACAATGTTAAAAAATATAAGAAAAAAATATAGAGAATATGATGTCACCCAAGAACCCTATGTAGTCATAAAAGCTAATTCTGGAACCTATGGTATAGGCATTATGATTGTTAAAAATAGTGAAGATGTATTAAACCTTAACCGTAAAATACGAAAAAAAATGTCTGTTGTAAAAGGAGGAGGGCTTATTACTGAAGTCATTATTCAGGAGGGTATTCATACAGAAGAGTCAATTGAAGAATCAGTTGCAGAACCAGTTATTTATATGATTGATCGTTTTGTTGTTGGGGGCTTTTTCCGAGTTCATACCACTAAAGAAAAAGATGAAAATCTTAATTCTCCAGGTATGCATTTTATACCGCAACCATTTGAAACCTCTTGTATCATGCCCGACCAAGGCAGGCCATGTGATGATGAAGCAAATCGTTTTTACGCCTATGGTGTTATTGCGAGGCTTGCATTAATTGCAGCAGCAAGAGAGTTACAGGAATAAATGCTATGAATTATCTTTTTATAATAGACCCCATTGAGAGCTTAGCATTATATAAAGACACTACCATTACATTGATGAAAGAGTGCTTGCGTCAAAGAATTAATATTTTTTATTCTACTATTGATGCAATTTCAATTGACTCAGAAATGAATATTGAAGTTGAATACCAAAAAATCGAAGCGATAAATAAATCTATAACTGCTAGTAATAGAACAAAAAATAATATTCAGTATTTTAAGAAA
>CAZPCL010000131.1:0-3074 GCA_964585105.1 uncultured Methylobacillus sp. | reverse complement strand
GGCTGATCCTGGGTCTCCCCCCAGGTTGGTATGCACTGTGTCAGTCCTAGTCAGGAGTGAGAGGGGTGTAGCCTGCGTTTTTAATTAAAAAAAACACTATTAGCCCAACTATGAGCCCCAACTATGAGCCTCATTATGAGGCTCATAGTAGGCTCATAGTTGCCCTCATAGTGATTTGTGGAATTATGAGCCCTGCTCATAGTTCCAACTATGAGCTCAAGTGCCCTCATAATTGATTATGAGCTTCGAACTATGAGCATGTCCCTCATTATGAAGCTCATAGTTCAACCAGTGCGCTGTGCAGGACCTCGCTTTTGACCCACTTCGAGGCAAGTTTCGCGCTCAGACAGAGTTGAGCCAAATGGTCCCATTTCCCTGCTGCACAGGCAAAATTTTGGCGCGGCGCCGCTCCGCGGCGCCGAAACAGGGGTCTCCATACCGACCCAGGGGGCGAAACAGGGGTGGCCACGCAAAAAAAGCGACCCCCGAAAACATATTAGTTCGCGCACTCGTATACTCCGATTAAGGGCAAGTAGTAAATGTATGATACAATAGAAGACATGAGGGAGGACAAGGCAGTATATAGAGCAGTGAGGGCGGCGATTGTGGCCGCGCACCAGGAGGACGGAGTCACGGTGGCGAAGTTACCACTTAAAAGACCGATCTCCGTCTGCCGAGGTCGTGAGTTCGTCACCGTTTCAAACGCGCGCTTTAATCTTCGCCGCCGAGGCCGCCCGTGAGACTCGCCAGAGGCCGCCCGTGGGGCTCGACCCTGTAGTTTTTTTAGGAAACCGCGCTATTTTTTCCTCCCCGCTGCCCGTGCCTACCTTTTTAGGTGGCTTGTGTACGCAGGAGGATAATAACCGCCACCCTGACTATTTTTTTCTCTACCTCTTCTACACTGACCACGCCACTTCTTCTTACTTACCTCTTCTATACTTACTACTTCTATATATACTTACCACGCCCTCGCTCCAGATCCTATCCTATCCCCCCTCCCTCCCCGCCCCCTGCGAGAGCGAGGTTCAGGGGGTACTCTGAAATCAATGACTATGGTAAACCCGCCGCCTCCCTGTAGTCCCCTCCCTGTAGTTCCCCTCCCTGTGGTCCCCCTCCCCCCCTTTTCCCCTCCTATTCCCCTCCCGCGGGTAGTAGAAGTCCCCTCCCTCCCTAGTTAGTGAGCAAGCAACCAACCGGAGCTGCAGTAGTAGCGTTAGCGTTGCGTTACAAAATAAATTCTCTCACTTCTGGCAAAAAAACATGCATGAAGTGTGTCGTCCGCTGGAAGTGCCCCCCACTCGAGCGCGCACGTGTCGCGCACGGGCGGGGGGGGCGCCGCTTTGTGCGGAACTGAGAAAAAGTTTGTGCGGAACTGAGAAGAAAAGTTTTGGATCTCGCCTGAGAGCCCGAGTGTCTTCCCTGGTGGCAGCGAAATTCAAAGAAAAGTTACATTCACCACGCTCGTTCACTTCGCAACGGTCCGGGCTCAGGGCGGCGTCCACTCAGGCAAGGACAGATGGCGACAACGTTGATCCCTTTCGGCATTCCCTACGCCACCGTCATCGATCACCCCGACACGCTCCTCGCGGGTACAGGGCGTCAATTGCGCGGCACTTTGGTTCGCAGCGCGCGAGAGTCTGTTTGAAGCCCTGAAACTTGGAGATCTCGCTCGCGCGCGCCTTTGCGCCAACAGTAGCGAGTTTACATACAGCCGGCATCGAGATGAGAGGCTGGTGCGCTGAGCCGGCGTCCAAGGAGGACTCCACACGTGGCGATTTGTCAGTGAACGATGGGGCATCGCAGTGACGCCACACATCGTGAGGCAGGCCACCGGCCCGGATTGGGCGCTAAACAATTGGGGCCGGGCCGAGCTCACAGAGCTGGAGCGCGAGTTATGCGTCTTGCGTGACGCGAGAGCCAGCAGAGTGGTACCAGAGAGGCGGCGGACGAGGATTCCCAAGCGAAAGCGATAGACCAAACGGAAGCATGGCCCATCTCAAGCTTGGTGCAGTTGGCCGTGATACCGTTTTTGTTTCAAACTGGGTGCATGCTTTGCTGCCAGCCAGCGACTGCCACCCACCGTGCTTCCTGATTATGGAGTGCGCGTTGATTTCGATGCCGTGGATTTGAATACCGCGCTCCATTTATATTTCCTGGCTTTGAGGACGTGCGGCTTCTACGCCGGGCTCCATTTCTATTGGAAGCGTTGGGTGCCCGCCGGCGCCATGGATTTGGAGTGGGTCTGGATTTGATTACTATATCTATTTCTGGCTTTGATGTTTCTATGCCGGGCTCCATTTCTATTTGAAGCGTCGGGTACCCGCCGGCGCCGGCCATGGATTCGGAGTGGTTCTGGATTTGATTACCGTTTTTGATGCCACGCTCTATTTCTGGCTTTGTGTGGATGCGAGCTCCGCGACGCGCGCAGCTACTCGAATCCTTTGCGTGGCCGACAATTGGTGTGCGCCTGTGCGGCGTTGGCTGGATGTTTTAGCGCCACGACCTAGCGGATATGGCATAATTTAGCTCCGTGCTTGGCGTTGATAGTTTATGGTTGATCCTGACGCGCCTACCCCTGAGTCTATAGAGAGTACGGTGTGGTACCTTTTTGCAAACCAACACTTTATTAGGGAAAGAGAATACCCCAAATCAGAGTACGCTGTACGGTGTGGTACCCCCTCGCCCGTGCGCGGCGCGCCTGCGCGGGCACTTTAAAACTCTTTTTTTATTACCACCCTAACCTGTATCAAACCAGATCGCAGATGCGGCAGTGCCTGCCATTTCCCTTTTCCCTTTTTAAACCTCAGCACGATGAAATTGGATCAAAACGGCGCGGCCGTGGCGGCGCTCCGTGTGCCCCCGTGTATAGAGAGGGCAGATCGGGAGCGCGGCGGCGCGTGCGTGGCTTGTCTCCGTTGTACCGTGCGCCAGCTGTGACGGCCATCCAGCTCCAATGGTCGATTCGGGCGCACACACCCCAAGGTGGGCGGCGCCCTTGTGTTGAGTGGCTGAGTGCGCCCCAGTGCATGTTGTGGTACCGCTTGCGTGAGTGCATGTGGTGCCGCTTGAGTGAC
>CAZPCL010000130.1:0-3075 GCA_964585105.1 uncultured Methylobacillus sp. | reverse complement strand
TGGAACTCGTTCTTTGGGGATTAACCATTAACAACAAACTAGATAAATCGGAAAACAACACCGCTCATAAATTTGATTCTGTAGGCATAAGCCAGTATTTTAACAGAACTAATTAAATATTAAGTATAATTTTAGAAGCTATCCCCAAATAATTATTTCGTCGAATTATTTAACAAGGATTAATTAATTTTTTTGAATATATTCTAAGTAAAAACTAGATTTTGTAAATTGGGGTATGAAAAAGAGATTACTTACACTTACTTTATTATTTTCTTTTGTTTCTTTTGGGCAAACCAAAATATTAATTAAAGAGGATTTAACAAAGTCATTAAAAGTTCATAATCAAGAAAGAGAACTTCTTGGGCTAAGTAAGCTAGAATGGTGTACTGATTTACAAAAAGATGCTGAAAATTATGCTAAGTATTTAGCAAGAACTGATACATTTGAACACAGTCAGCAAAATAATCATGGAGAAAATTTGTATTATGAATATAATTCAGAATCAATAACAAAAAAACCATTTGAACGTGCATCTACCGCTTGGTTAGATGAAAAAAATGACTTCATATACTCTGCAATTAAACTAGATGATAATTTTTACAAAACAGGACATTATACTCAAATCATATGGGCAGAAACAAATAAAGTTGGCATAGGCGCATTCGTAAACAGTAAAGGAAATGTATATGTAGTAGCAAGATACTCCCCAAGGGGAAATTATATAGGGAAGTACCCATATTAATCCATAGTTATCTTTTTTTAGATAGATTAAATAAAAATTAAATTTTGTAAATTGAAAATGTGAAAAACCTAATATACTTTTTCTTATTAATTTCATTTTTTTCTTTTTCTCAAGAAGAAATTCAGGTCATAGACTTCGCTTCGGGTGATTACCCATTAGGGGAGAAAGTTAAAATATACTATGATAAAGACAGTAAACCAACCATAGATGAAGATTCTGCTTCTTTTTTTAGAGAAATAATATTTAAAAAAAAGAATATTCCATCAGGAAGGATTTTTAATTTTTATATTACAGGAGAGAAAAAAGATGAATTTTTTGCTAATTATGTAGGTCTAGGCATTACTGATACAGATTCTATTATTCAAAGTGGCCCACAATTTGGCTATTATAAAAACAGTAATAAAAGCTTTAGTGCAACACTTTTTGACAACTTATTACAAGGAGAATCCAAGAGTTATTATGAATCTGGAGAATTAGAATATACTTTAAGTTATGTTGATGATTTAGCACAAGGAGAACAGAAGTTTTATTATGAATCTGGAGAATTACAATCTACACGAAACTGGGTAGATAATTTACTGCAAGGAGAATACAAGAGTTATTATCAATCTGGAGGGTTAGAATCTATTGTAAGTTATGTTGACGATGTTAGGCAAGGAGAAGAGAAGGGTTATTATGAATCTGGAGAATTAAGATATACTGTAAGTTATGTTGATGATTTAGCACAAGGAGAACAGAAGTTTTATTATGAATCTGGAGAATTACTATCTACAAGAAACTGGGTAGATGATTTAATACAAGGACAGCAAATAGCTTATTACGAATCTAGAAAAATATCATCTACCATAAACTATGTAGGTGGTTTGCTGAATGGCAAAGCAATTAATTACTATGAATCTGGAGTAATTAGTAATGAAGGTTACTATTTAAATGGTTTGGCTCATAAAGAGTTCATATGGAATTATGAATCTGGGGAGCTAGAATATGTAGTAAGTTATGTAGATGGTTTAATGCAAGGTGAGGAGATTGGATATTATAAGACTGGAGAAAGAAGATATATAGTAAATTACGAAAAAGATTTAGCTCAGGGAGAACGTATTTGGTATTACAAGTCAGGAAAGGAAGAATACAGAGTAAACTATGTAGATGATTTAAAACAAGGAATCCAGTTTGGATATTATGAGTCAGGAAAAGAAGAATCCATTGCAAACTATGTAGATAATTTACTTGAGGGTAAATATATTGGCTATTACGAATCTGGGAAACAAAAATATATCCTAAACTGGAAAAATAGTTCAAAACAAGGTAAAAGGATTGATTATTATGAATCAGGAGTAGTAAAAATAGAATTAAATTATGTAGATGATTTAGCTCAGGGTTTAGCAATCTATTATTTAGAAAATGGTGATGTAGACTACTCTACATTATGGGTTGATGGCAAAATAAAAGAAAGACGTATAGCCCTAGTTATTGGAAATGCAGATTATGATAAGGGTAAATTATCAAATCCTGTCAATGATGCTAACTTAATTGCAGAATCATTAGAAAAATTAGATTTTGAAGTATTCTTACATACTAATCTTGCTTCAGAAGGTGAAATGAAAGATGCAATTGCAGAGTTTGGGAGAAAGAGAAAAGATTATGAAATAGGCTTTGTTTATTACGCAGGTCACGGTATACAGTTAAATAATGATAATTACTTACTTCCTGTAAAAGAAGAATTCAATGATCAATATGATGTAGAGGATAATGCCGTTAGTATGCAAAAAGTACTTCGTTATTTAGAATCAACAAGAGAAAACCAATTAAATTTTATAGTACTAGATGCTTGTAGAGACAATCCTTTTGAATCGAATTGGAATAAGACCAGGTCTTTAAAAGGAGCAGGATTAGCTAAAACACCACCACCGAAAGGTTCTTTAATAGCTTTTTCTACAGACCACGGACAAACAGCTGCTGATGGAGATGGTGGCAATAGTTTGTATTCTCAAACACTTTCTGAAAAACTATTAGAAGAAAATGTAAGTATCGAGCAAGTCTTTAAAAATGTTAGAACAGAAGTATTAAAGCTTTCAGGAGATACACAGAGCCCAGTAGAGGAGTCTAAACTTACGGGAGATGTATTTTATCTTAACAAAACAGAAGAATAGTTAAATCACATGCTATGAAAACAAATCTTTCAATATATGTCGATGGAAGCGAAATCATGTGCGATCAACACGGCGATATAAAGAATGCTAATAAAATATTACTTTTCTGTCATGGCTTTCCTGGGTCAAGTAGACTTGTGCGTTTATATGATAATTTAAAAAATAAATCGATTTCGGTTGTAG
>CAZPCL010000129.1:0-3138 GCA_964585105.1 uncultured Methylobacillus sp. | reverse complement strand
TATGCAGAGGCCTGCAAAGCCTTAGACGCCGGTTCGATTCCGGCACGCGCCTCCACTTTTTTTATAAAGTGATGGTAAAATATTTAATCTGCCCGGATGGTGAAATTGGTAGACACAAGGGACTTAAAATCCCTCGACTTTACGGTCGTGCCGGTTCGATTCCGGCTCTGGGCACCATTATTTAATCCTTAAATAACGATATACTAGTTTATTTAAGGGTTCCTATACAGAATGAGTTTTTTGGATATTTTAGATGCGTTATAAAGAAAAAAAAGTAGATTCCAAAATCTTTGAAGCTTTAGTAAGTAAAGGAATGCACCCTGTTTTATCATCCCTATTTGCATCAAGAGACATAAGCTCTATCAATGATGTTGATTATAAATTAGATAAATTAATACCACCAGATTTATTAAAATCTATTCAAGAGGCTTCAAATTTAATAATTAGAAAAATTGAAAGTAAGCAAAAAATTACTATTATTGGTGATTACGATGCAGATGGTGCAACAGCGACAGCATGTGGATATCTTGGTCTGAAAAAATTTGGTGCTGATGTGAACTTTATTGTTCCAAACAGATTTGAGTATGGTTATGGGCTTACACCAGAAATTGTTGATTTAGCATATAAAAAAAAGCCATCACTAATCATAACTGTGGATAACGGTATTGCTAGTATTTCAGGAGTAAAAAAAGCAAAATCCTACGGTATAGATGTACTTATTACAGATCATCATTTACCAGCCGAAGACCTCCCTGATGCAAATTTTATTGTAAACCCAAATCAAGGAAGCTGTAAATTTCCTAGCAAAAACTTATGTGGCGTAGGTGTAATATTTTACGTTTTACTTTCATTGAGAATTCAATTGAGAAAAAAAAATAAATTTATTAAGCAGTCAGAACCAAAACTATCTGATTTACTTGATTTAGTTGCATTAGGAACAATAGCTGATTTAGTTAAGCTTGATTTTAATAATCGAGTTCTTGTCCACTTCGGTATTAAACAAATTCGAAGTGGTAATTGTAATTTTGGAATTGAGGCTCTAGCTAATCTTAGTAAAATAAAATTAATGGATATTAAGACTTCAGACTTTTCTTTCTCAATAGCTCCAAAAATAAATGCTGCAGGTAGGCTTGATGATATGGAAATAGGAATTAAATGTCTGATTTCAAAGGATAAAAAAGAAGCATCAGATTATGCTAATAAATTAGCTATCTTTAATGAACAAAGAAAATCTGTTGAAAATAAAATGAAAGATAAAGCATTATTACTTCTTGAGAATTTTATTTTTGAAGATAACTATTCAATCACAATGTACGATAACGATTGGCATCAAGGAGTAGTTGGTATTGTGGCTTCACGACTTAAAGAAAAATATTATCGACCAACAATTATTTTTGCTAAAGATAGTGCTGGTTACTTAAAAGGCTCAGGAAGATCAATTCCATCTTTTCACCTAAGAGATGCTCTTGATCTCATTAGTAAAAAAAATCCAGATCTTATATTAACTTTTGGTGGTCATGCAATGGCAGCTGGCTTAACTATTAAAGAAATAAATTTTAAGATATTTTGTATTGAGTTTGAAAGCATCACTAGGACTTTGTTATCTCCAGACGATTTAAATTTAATTGTAGAATTTGATAAATCAATCCCTAATGAGCATTTAAATCATGAAACTATAAAAACTATTAACTCGCAAGTTTGGGGCCAAGGTTTTCCAGCTCCAGTTTTCTTTGGATTTTTTGATGTAGTCCAGCAAAAAATTGTTGCTGGATTACATAATAAATGTGTCCTAAAAAACGAACATGGGAGCTATGATGGAATATTTTTCAATTTTTCAAGTATATTGGCTGATAGAATAGAGATTACATATACAATAGAATTAAATGAATTCAATAATAAAACCTCCATACAATTAATTATCAAGAGTGCGAATGAGAGATTCTAAAAAAATAATTATAGCTAATATGAAAATGAACGGATCTTTGAGTTTTAATGCTGATTATTTAAATAACATTAAAAATAAGTTTACTAATTATAAGAATTCAAATATTGGTATATGCTTACCTTATCCTTACCTATTTCAAGCAAAAGAATTTCTTAAAAACACTAATATTGGTTGGGGGAGTCAGAATGTTGCTAAATTTGAAGATGGCCCCTATACAGGAGAGGTTAGCGCATCGATGCTTAAAGATTTCACATGCCAATATGTGATTGTTGGTCATTCTGAAAGAAGTACTGCCTATTGTGAATCAGATGAAAATATTGCTGATAAGTTTAATCAAATCAAAAAATATAATATGACCCCAGTCTTGTGTGTTGGTGAGACATTAATAGAGAGAGAGGCCGGCATTATGGAGCGTGTAGTTTCATCACAGATTGATACTATTGTAAAAATTTATGGATCAGAAATATTTCAAAATTCAATTATTGCATATGAGCCTATATGGGCCATCGGATCAGATATGGCGGCAACCCCAGAACAAGTTAGTAAAATGTGTATTTTTATTAAAGACCTTATTTGTAGTAAAAAAGAATCTGAGATTAAAAACTTCCATATAATCTATGGTGGAAGCGTAAATCCAAAAAATGCGGTACAATTGTTTGCTTCGAATAGCTTAGATGGGGTCCTTATAGGAAGGGCATCAATTAATTTTGATGAATTTCTCCATATCTGTTCTGTAGCAGAAAGTAGTTAATTAATAATTCAATTTTTGATTGGTATTTTTTTATGGAAAATTTAGTTCTTATTGTGCATATCATTGCAAGTTTGTCTGTTATCGGACTTGTGTTAGTCCAACATGGCAAAGGTGCTGATGCAGGCGCAGCCTTTGGGGGAGGAAGTTCGGGAAGTGTATTCGGCGTTCAGGGTTCTTCAAACTTTTTGACTCGGGCTACATCTATTTGCGTTACTGTGTTCTTTTGTACAAGTATTGCTTTAGCATTCATTGCTACTAGTAAACACCAAAATTCAACATCACTTGAGATCGCAGTCGAAAAAGCTGGATTAGTTGAAAAAGATTCTCAAGTCAAAACTGATAAAAATTCAGTTAGTCAAGATATCCCAAACTAACATGACCAATAAATTAGCCGTCGTGGTGGAATTGGTAGACACGCTATCTTGAGGGGGTAGTGACGAAA
>CAZPCL010000128.1:0-3153 GCA_964585105.1 uncultured Methylobacillus sp. | reverse complement strand
ACGTTTGATGAGGCGTGCCAGTATCCAGAGGCCAAGCAGTCCTTGCACCATGGACAAGCCGGCCCCGTCCGCATGGTCAAGGTTGGTGGCATGGCCTTCTTCCCCGCGAATGATGCAGCGGCGTTCAAGCCCAAGGCGGTCCTCTCGAACGCGCTTGAGCCGCCGTTGGCAGCGCTCGAGACGGCGTCAACAGCGGAGGCGCTCGGCCCCCAGCCCCCCTGTGCCGCGGTTTCCCCGGCCGTAATGACACCCAAGTCCTACGCCGCCATCGCCAAGGCTTCGGTGGTCACTACCACGCCCGCCCAGCCCGCGGCAGTTCCCAAGCCCAAACTGCCTACCGCAGCTTCCATGCCGTCGTCAGATTCCAAGCCGTCCCCCACAACCTCCGAGCTCACAGCGCACACCATGTTGCTCAAGGTGAACATCTGTCTATGCATATGTATATGCATATGCATAATATTATTGTGCATGTTGCATGTTGCATGTTGCATGTTGCATGTGTGCAGTGTGCATGCACATGCAGTATGTGTATGTATAGTGTTCTGTGTGCACGGATGTGCATGTGCATGTGTGTAAGTGCATGTGCATGTGCATGTGCATGTGCATGTGCATGTGGATGCATGTGCAAGTGCGGTGTATTCACACGGGCACATGCATATAGATAGATAGACAGATAGATACAAGGTAGGTAGGTAGGTAGGTAGGCAGGCAGGGAAGTAGGCAGGTAGGTTGGCGGATTGATAAGAGGTTCGATACATAGATACATGTTGTAGAACAAGCGGAAGATGCGACCGCGACGGCCGATGCAGGTGGCGGCTTTCGGCACCGGTGCGCGCTCGTCAGTGGCAGCGACGGAGGCTGAGGCGGAGGCGAAGTCATGCGTCAACGAGTTGGTGGCCAAGATAGTGGCGAACGCCGTTTACACGGTCTCAAAGTCAGAGCAGGCGGCGTGCTAAATATAGGTTGCCCGATCCATCTACCTATCGAACGATCTCGATCCATCTACCTCGGACGTATATTGCGAAACAATCTGAACATCTATTGCCCATGCATTTCGTGTACTAATAGCCCATCTTGCACCACGTCCTTATTCTGACACATGTTTACGCGCGCTCCTCGCCGCACACGAACCTGCGCCCTGCACGAATGCGGCCTCGCACCTCTGCTCTCAGAAGCTTCCCTACAATTAACCTTACGATGTGTACAATGCTCATGTTCATTTGTTTTATGACTGGAGCGGAAGATAGAATAGACCCGGGGCAGACCCTAGGTTAGCTGCCAGCTTTCCCCCCACATTCCCTATAGGGCTACGGAGTCTTCGCTGAACACAATGTGTACGGCATAATTGAAGTCCCGGAGCCGTTCTACGACTACGGCAAGAAGAACAAAGCAGCGGTGGCCGCGAGGTGGGCATCGGAAACGGCGGTGAGTGCGGATGTTCAGGCGGAGAAAACGGCGTCGAAGCAAAAGGCTGTGCAGCACGCCAAGGCCGATGAGGCTGCGGTGAAGTCGGTGACGGCGGCGAAGGCGGCGGCGAAGGCTGCGAAGAGAGCGGCGAAGAAGGCAGAGAAGAACGCCGCTGCGGAGCATCAGTCCGAGCCGGCCGAGAAGGAGAACGAGAAGGTGGCCGGGGACAAGACGACCATGCAGGAGGCGGCTGTGCAAGTCCGACACACGGCTATGTGGGCATAGTGCCCCATGACCGGCTGAGTCACTAGAAATAAGACTCGGGCTTTCACCTCGAACGCGACAATGCATCCATGCGCGGTGTGGCGCTCTCTCATGCAAGGCTTCTGCCTTCCACAGGAACTGGTGGTCTGATGGCCTCTGGGCCGCGCAACGCATTCAGGAATTGCGAGATTCGCCCCACACACGCCAGACCGGATTTCCCTACGCATTCAACCATGCAGGCAAAGAAGGCCACCCCGAGCTTCCACGGCGTCATCGGCATCTTGCTTTCCGTGATCATGCTGTTTGTGGCGCTTGGGCAGCGCCAGCGCGGTCGAGAAACCGCTCGCCGTCTGTGTGCGTCGCACCCTGGAAATTTGGGCCATCTCGAGCTAAGTTGAGGCTGCTCTCCGGAGTGGCGCTTGAGGCTGTGTGTGCTACGAACGAAAGCCTTCTATATGCGTACGCGACCCATTTCAATCAGCAGGAGCAACCCAGCGACCTTCACGCCCGCAGTGCTGCCGCCCACGGACTACCTGCAACTCCCGGCGCCGGTGTCGACAAGCAGCGGCAGCCAGCAGCTCAGGCGGTTCGACCAAGGCGTGTGCAAGCCCAACACCGCCGTCAAGAAGTTTGAGCTGCTTGCCAACGTCGGCACCTGGCTCAAGGAGAGCAGCACCTGCGCGACGGTCTCGCCTTTTGAGCAGGCGAGAGCCGCCTCTGCGCGACGCACTCTGGACCAGTGTTCATTTCCGTACTCCCGACCCACTGAGTTTACGCTTGCGTATCTCTGCACCCACCCGCACTTTGCCATCATCCCCGACCGCAACCGCGCGCCCTCACAACTGTCAGTTGCTGAGCGTCAACAACAACCGGACCGCTTGTCTCAAGCCGAAGCACCAGCTCTTCTCAATGCCCCCCGCCAATTCTACGGAGGGTAATGGGCGGTGTGCTAGCCCCCGCCTATAACTCTCTCCACATCACCAAAACTATACACGCCGAGCGCACTCGCACAGAGCTGCTTCGTACACACTGCCTCGTCCCATAATCCACTTTCCTGCCAGCGAATAAGATCCAACACTTCTCCCTATTCCCACATCCTCGTGCACTCTGTGCAGGTATTCCTCTAGCAACGAGGTGCTCTCTCTCTTCCGTGCATTCGCGATCAGCAGAGCACGCTTTCTTGGCTCCGGCTACTCCATCAACAAGTTCTACGAGAATCGTGGTGCGCAAGCAATCAACGTGCAAGGGGTGGACCTCGACTACTCGCATGCCGTGGGCCTGCCCACCTCGGAATCGCATTTTCCCGCCCGTGGAGGTGCCTGTTCGCTGCAATGGCTGCCGGTGCTCTTGGCCGTGGTCGGCATGCCGCCTCCGCCGCAGTCGCCGGCACCGCCGCCGCCTTCCGTACTTTCACCGCCGCCGTCGCCGCCGCCTCCGTCGCCGCCGCCCCCATCGCCGCCGCCGCCTTCACCGCCGCCGCCG
>CAZPCL010000127.1:0-3161 GCA_964585105.1 uncultured Methylobacillus sp. | reverse complement strand
ATTGATTATTAAATTTTTCATCCAGCATACTTTTGATTGTACTAACCCAATCTTCCTGTGCGACAGATTGTCTTCCGACTGAAAGAATCTTCATTTCATCAGGTAGCTTACCTGCTTCATCAAGATGGAATAGCCCTGGTATTAGCTTAATCCTTGAAAGATTACCTTTGGCGCCAAATAGTACTAATGTTGAATTATCACTCATTAACTAACTTATCCTTTTTTTTTCATTGTATGGCCACCGAAAGCATTTCTCATAATCGAAAGTATTTTATAGCCATATCCTTTAGATTTTTCCTGACTTCTAAATCTTACCTGAAGAGCCTGAGTTAAAACTGGTGCAGGGATGCCTTGCTCAATTGCCTCAACTGCTGTCCATCTTCCTTCACCAGAGTCTGCAACAAATGGCTCTATCTTTTCTAAATCTTGATCTCCTTTAAGTGCTTCAGCTGTTAAATCTAATAACCAACTTCTAACAACCGACCCATGTCGCCATAGTTCAGTTACCTCTGCTACATCAATCGCATATTCTTCCCTACCTTTTAAAAGTTCAAGTCCTTCAGCAAACGACTCCATCATCCCGTACTCAATTCCATTATGAATCATTTTAGTGAAATGTCCTGAACCAACAGGACCTACGTGTAGCCAACCAGTTTGTGGTGTTGGAGATAATGCTCTTAGCACAGGCTCAACAGCTTTAGCCACCTCAAGTGAGGCACCAACCATTAAACAATATCCTTCATTTAACCCCCAAACACCTCCAGATGTGCCACAATCCATAAACCCAATGTCATATTCCTCAAGCATACTACCCATCTTTACACTGTGTTTAAAATTTGAATTTCCTCCATCAACTATAATATCGCCTTTATTAAGAAGGGGAATAAGATCAGCAATTTGTTTTTTTGTAATTTCACCTGCAGGCAGCATCATCCATACTATTTTTTGTCCCTCTAGCTTTGATATGGCGTCTTTAACAGATGATGAAGGAATTAATTTTTCTGTTTTTTCTAATTCAGTTATAACTTCTTGACTAGTGTCGTACCCAACGACTTCATGACCATTTCTTATTAGCCTAGTGGCCATATTCCCACCCATTTTACCTAGTCCTAGCATTGCAATTTTCATATTTTTTCCTTTGTTGAGGTTTAATATTTTAATAATCTTTTGGATTATTTTTTTTTGAGTTATGATGCGAGCATTATAGCAAATACCTTCAATCACTTATACTTATGTTTAATAATTATTTAAATTTATTTAGAAAGAATTTATGCATCAAAAAGATATAGTTTATTTCTCATATAACTCCCAAAAAGAGTTAGATATAAATGCCACAAAATTTATTATTAAAAAGGCGTCGCTTTCAATTAAGAATAGTGGGAGCTTTTCCCTAGTTCTCTCAGGTGGTACTACTCCAGTGAACGTTTACAAGCTCTTGGCTAAAGAAAAAATTAATTTTGAGAAGTGGCATATTTATTTTGGCGACGAAAGATGTTTTCCTTTAAATCATCCAGAAAGGAATAGTTATGTTGCACAATCAATTTGGCTATCAAAAGTAAATATACCAAAAGCTAATATTTTTATCATTCCTGCTGAAGCGGGAAATGAAGAGGCTGCAACATTATATGAAAAAGTATTAGATTCTGAAAAAGCTTTCGATTTAGTGATTCTTGGAATGGGTGATGATGGACACATAGCAAGTTTATTCCCCAATCAAAAATGGGATGATTCAAGGCAAGTTAATCCAATAAAAGATGCTCCAAAATCTCCAAGTGACAGAGTCTCATTAACACCCAGCAGGCTAAGTAATTCAGATGAGGTTCTGTTTCTAATTGCTGGTAAAAATAAGTTGAATGCTTTTAATCAATATAAGGATGAAGGAAATTTACCTGCAAATTTAATATCTGCTAAAAATAAAATTTCAGTTATGACTTTTGATTTAATATAGTTAGCTTTGCTGTATGACTATATTTGGGAACTTACTGGAGTGATCCTCTGCTAGGCTGGTTACTTTTAATGCAGACTTTCTTGCAATCAATTTGTACATTTCTGATATTTTACTATTAGGATCTTTAATAACTGTTGGGATACCATCATCAAGGTCTTGCCTGATATTGATATCTAATGGCAAACTACCAAGAAGTTCAGTGTTGTAATCAGCACACATTTTCTTCCCACCATCTTTACCAAATATATGCTCCTCATGATTACAGTTTGAGCAAATATGTGTGGACATATTTTCAACAATTCCAAGAATTGGTATATTTACTTTTTCAAACATCTTGAGACCTCTTCTTGCATCAAGAAGTGCGATATCTTGAGGGGTTGTTACAATTATTGCTCCAGTAACTGGAATTTTTTGTGCAAGAGTTAGCTGAATATCTCCCGTACCTGGAGGTAAATCAATTATTAAATAGTCTAAATTATCCCAGTTCGTTTCTTTGAGCAGCTGCTCCAATGTACTAGTTACCATTGGACCTCGCCATACCATTGGCGTTTCTTGGTCAACTAAAAAACCAATCGACATTATTTGAATGTCATGGATCATTATAGGCTCCATTGATTTTCCATCTTTACTATTTGGTTTTTGAGATATTCCTAGCATTTTGGGTTGGCTAGGACCATAAATATCAGCATCCAATATGCCAACATTAGCCCCTTCATATGATAATGCTAATGCTAGATTAGCCGCTGTGGATGATTTGCCTACACCACCTTTACCTGATGCAATAGCGATTATATTTTTAACACCTTTAATCGAGTTAACACCTTTTTGAGCCTGCCTACTTAAAATTTTAAGTGACCAATTAATCATTATATTTAAATCCGTTATTTTTTTAAGCCCATCCTTGATAATTTTCTCGTACAACATTTCCTGACTTTTATATGGAAAATTTAACTCGATTGTTATATTAATCTCATCATTATTAATAATAATTGACTTAATATTCTTTTCTAGTATAAATTTTTGATTTAATTCAGGATGGATAAGTTCTAAAAGATACTCTTGTATTTTATTTTTCATATTAAAGTTTATTTATATTTTAATTATTTGTAATGTGATTAAGGGTTTTAGTTTGATAGAATACATATTTTAAATATTACCTTAATTATTGGTCCCTAATGCGTAAAATTCTTGTAACATCAGCTTTACCATATGC
>CAZPCL010000126.1:0-3167 GCA_964585105.1 uncultured Methylobacillus sp. | reverse complement strand
TTTCAAAATCACCCTGCTTACTATTAAGCGATATGATTTGACCAACAGATTCAATTATTCCAGTAAACATGCCATAATTCTAGCAGAATGCTTCAGGTCAAGTTTAAAAAATATGATTAAAAATAATTTCTATGAATTTTGGATAGCTTCCAGATATACCCACTTAAAGAGTAAAAATTTTATATCCTTTATATCTTTAACAAGTATTATTGGGATTACTCTTGGAGTTATGGCATTAATTGTAGTTCTTTCAGTTATGAATGGCTTTAAATCTGAATTACAAACTAAGATACTAGGTGTAGCTTCAGATATTGAAGTTGTAAAAATAGGTGGAAATTTAAAAGACTGGAGACGTCTAAGGTCAAAGCTTGAAGGCCTAAAAAATATAGCAGCTATTGCTCCTTTTACAAATAATCAAGCTATGCTGTCTCTTGGTAAATATAATAGGGGGGTTATTGTCAGAGGTATTGACCCTGGTTTAGAGCCTAATGTAAGCGATTTAAATTTAAAAATTAAACAAGGAAAATTTGATCTTATTCAGGATAAATATGAAATATTAATAGGCTCTGATATTGCTAGATATTTTGGCTTATCTGTTGGGGATAGGGTATCTTTAATTAGTTCCCAAGCTAATTACTCCCCGGTTGGCATGTTGCCTCGTTTAAAGCAATTTAAGATTAAAGGTGTGTTTGAGGTTGGGATGTACGAATATGATGCTGGATTAGTACTCATTCATTTAAAAGATGCACAGACTCTTTTTCAGATGAATAAACACATTTCTGGTCTTAGAGTCAAGTTACAAGATCTAAACCAAACAAGAAAAACTGCATTTTTAATGTCAAGTACATTTAACGATTCTGACAATTTTGTGGTTACAGATTGGACTAGACAACATGCCAACTTATTTGCTGCTATCCAGATGGAAAAAAAAGTAATGTTTATTATCCTAACTTTGATTATTGCAGTAGCTGCATTTAATATTGTCTCCACTTTGGTTATGGGCGTGACTGAAAAAAAATCTGATATTGCGATTTTGAGAACTTTAGGAGCAACTCAAAAAAGTATTTTATTGATCTTTATTTGGCAGGGAATTTTAATAGGAGTTCTAGGTACTTTTTTAGGTGTTCTGTTAGGAGTAACAATTTCCTTAAATATTGATGTTATTGTTCCCTTTATTGAAAGTCTTTTCGGAGTTCAATTTTTATCTAAAGAAATTTACTATATCTCTTCTTTGCCATCCAAACTTCTTTTAAATGATGTAATCCTTATAGGTTGTATGAGTTTATTTTTGTCAATTGTTGCCACAATTTATCCAAGCATTAGAGCTTCGAGAATTGATCCTGCTAGTGCTTTAAAACATGACTAATCTGATAACATTAAAAATTAATCAAGTACAAAAATCTTTTCCCGGACTTGAACTTCCTGTTCTAGATAATATTAGCTTGACCGTAAAAGTTGCTGAGAAGATAGCTATTACAGGCGTTTCAGGATCTGGTAAGAGTACTTTACTACATTTAATGGCAGGACTTGAAAAGCCTGATAGAGGGCAAATTAAAATACTAGATAAAGACTTAACAACATTAGAGCCTAATGAATTATCTACTTTGAGAAATAAATGCTTAGGTTTTATATACCAATTTCATCATTTAATGCCTGATTTTACAGCCCTTGAGAATATGATGATGCCATTCACAATAAGAGGCAAGAGTGCCAAAGGAAATACTGTGCAATTATCTTCAATTATAAAAAAATTAGGCCTTGAAAACAGAGTAAATCATTATCCGCATGAGCTTTCAGGTGGCGAAAGACAAAGAGTATCTATTGCAAGAGCTATTATCACATCTCCAGATATCATTTTGGCAGATGAGCCTACAGGCAATTTGGATAATAAGAATGCTAATAAAGTATTCGATTTATTTTTAGAGCTTGCAGAGGAAGTTGGTACTTCAATTATCTTGGTGACACATGATTTATCTTTGGCAAAAAAAATGAGTAAAATTTATAATTTAACCCAAGGTAAAATTCGAGTAGGCTAGTATAATCATTAAAACTATTAACTATATAGATGGGAGATACGCATAGTGTTGGATATTATTCATGCAGCAGGTTGGCCAATTTGGCCATTAATTTTTGCTTCAGTTATAGCTGTAGCTATTATATTTGAAAGACTTTGGTCATTAAGGACAAATATTATTGCCCCTGATGATTTACTTTCAGAAGCTCAAAAAATGATAACTAAGGATGGCGTAAGCAAGGAGGCTATTAAATCTCTTCAAGAGCATTCAATGCTAGGGGAAATTTTTGCAAGTGCGTTAAATAACTATAGTAGTCCTTCAGAAATTATTAAAGAGGCTATTGAAGAAACAGGAAGGGCTGTTAATCATAAATTAGAGAAGTATCTTTCCACCTTGGGAACTATCGCAACGGTAGCACCTTTACTAGGTTTATTTGGAACTATTATTGGAATGGTTGAATTATTTAGTTCATTTACTAGTAGCGGTAATGATGTTGCTGTTTTTGCCCGTGGAATTTCAATCGCTTTATATAATACAGCGGGTGGAATAGTTGTAGCTGTTCCAGCAATGATTGCTTATCGGTTTTTTAGAGCAAAGGTAGATACTCTTATTGTTGAAATGGAACAACAAGCGATTAAGTTGGTAGAAATTATTAATGGAAAAAGAAAGTAGGGAGATGAAATGAACTTTCAAAAAGATAAAAAAACTGATGATTTTGAAATAAACTTTATTCCTTTAATTGACGTTTTACTTGTTATTATTATTTTCTTGGTTGTGAGTACAACCTTCGCTCGTTTTAGTCAATTAAAAATCAACCTGCCAACAGCTGAAGCAAATGTTGCTGATAAAAATCTTGATTTTATTAATGTAACAATTAGTAAAGAAGGACAATATGCAATTAATCAAAAATCAATTAGCGCTAAGACCGTTGCAGATTTAACTATCAAACTAAAAGAGATATCTGCTGGGAATATGGATAACCCAATAGTTATTAATGCTGACGCCTTAGCATCTCATCAGTCAGTGATTAATGTGATGGAAGCTTCTCGGCAAGCAGGCTTAACCAAGATTACATTTTCTACAAAAGTTAATTAACTATAAAGTATCTATATTTTTATGTCGAAAGAACAAACGACTAAAGTAAGCTTAGCT
>CAZPCL010000125.1:0-3205 GCA_964585105.1 uncultured Methylobacillus sp. | reverse complement strand
TCACTAACAGCACTCCAACTTAAAGGATTCAAATATGAAAAGAACTATTATCGTTTTTGCATTATCTCTATGTTTTGCAACCTCTGTTTTTGCTAAAGATATTATTGATACAGCAGTTGCTAATGGCAATTTTAAAACACTAGCTACTGCTCTTACTGCAGCAGATCTTATCAACACACTTAAAGGACCAGGTCCTTTTACCGTTTTTGCACCTACGGATAAAGCATTTGCTAAAATTCCTAAAGCAGATTTAGAAGCACTTCTAAAAGATAAGGCAAAATTAAGTGCAGTATTAACTTATCATGTGGTTGCTGGAAAAGTTATGGCAACAGATGTAAAAACTGGAAAAGTTAAAACCGTTCAAGGTTCCGAACTTAATATCTCGGTCAATAGTACAAAAAAACCTTACAGTGAAAGTATTACTACTGTAAAAGTAGATAATGCAACTGTTATAATAGCTGATATTGTTGCAGACAATGGTGTCATTCATGTAATAGATGCAGTGGTCATGCCTAAATAATTAATTAGTAATATTTAACCTTGTAATAAAGATTTAATTAATTACGTTTAATCAGAAAGCCCAACAAAATTGTTGGGCTTTTTTTAATACACCCATTTTTCTCTGTAATCGATCCATTATCCAGATAATCTGCCCACTATTGCATAAGCTGAATTCTATCGTCTATGATTTGGACTAAGTAAGTTTTTGAGTAGGGCAATTCTATTGGCTTAATACACAACTATGAAGGATTATGCAGTCGAAATTGATGTTCCCCCAGCTCCACCAATTATTAAAACTAAACCCTTGAATTATCTGAGGGTAAACTGCACTTATAAAAACTAATTAAATGGATGTTACCGACTTTATTGGTCTTGATTCTTTTGTTAAGTTTGGCTGTTACTTTAATCAATAATACTCGTACCGCCATCCTTAGCTAGCACTCTTAGAGGGCGTCCTCCAACTATTATAATTTTGTAGTCAATTCTCTTCCTTTTAGGGGTTTTCCAATTTATGCCGTATAAAAATTCGCAAAGAATTTCTGGATGTTTTGGCATTGCAATTTTTTGTCCTAGAAACATTTTTTTTTCTATTGGATAAACCAACGGTTTCGGCACTTTTAAAAGTGCATTCCGATTATCTGGCTGTGCCAGAAAATTCCAGTGTTCAAGTAAAAAGTTTTTATCAGTAGTTGAGTCAAAAAAATAAAAATCAACTCTAATTTCTATATCTTCTAAAACACCATAAGCTTGTATGAGGTGTCGTGTGTTATTTGGATATTTTGAGAAATCAATCTCAAAGCCTAGAGAAATTAATAATGCACGAACAGCATCATAACCACTATCGTTTACATAAAAATCTACGTCATCATCTCCAGCTATTGGTTTGCCTTCTCGCGTTAGACCAAGTAAAGTACCAAAAAAAACAAAGTGCTCAATTTCGTTGCTTTGAAGTTCTTGTGAAAATTTTACCAGTCCAGCTTCCATTGAAGCTTGCTGTAGCTTATTTTTTATTCTCATCTTTTATACTGTCCTTAATAAAAATTTGCCTGGTAACGACAGCATCATCGACATTCCACTTTGCAAACCCACGTCCCTCAACTTCATAAACACATTTAAAATTATTCTCATTTGCTATGGCGGTGATATAAGAAGCTTTATAAAATTTTCTGAAGTGGCTTGACGTACCTTTATCAAGCTTTTCATCTTTATCATTTCTGTATTCTGTGAAAAAATAATCGGATTGACGCATCGTTTTCGATAAATTTTTGAAAAATTTCAACAACTGTTTTTCGTTCAAAGTATGAATAAAAAACCTTGCGTAGTAAGCGCAAGCTGAGTTTTGGAAATTAGGCGCTGGAAATACTCCATCTACTACATCAATATTTTTAACACTTAGGTGCTTGTAAGGAGAGGTTTTATTTTTAAGAAAATCAACTGCATTAACGCTTTTATCTAAGGCGACAATATTCAGACCCTGCTGCGCAAAAAAAATACTATCTCGCCCGTCGCCTGAAGCAATTTCTGTTAGTTGGTAAATGTTTAGCTGCATTAATTCTGCTCTACAAAATGCCGCAAATTGACTGGGTGGCATATGCTCCTCGTTGGCAATCTTCAGTGCACCATAATAATCATCCCAATATTCGTTTTTTTTATCTAACATTAGCCTCGCATTATTTATATTTACAACCCTATTTCATTGCTTTTTACTGATTATGACAATCGCAATCCAAATGCCTACAAAGCCTATAATTTTTAAAATGTGCGGCTGCAATAATCGTTGAGCCAAGTAATGTTAAAAAAACTTCCCCGAATTCACCTATAATTTCTTTGTTTATTAAAAGCGCTAGAGAAAGAATAATGATGCCAAATAAACCTAATACAAAAAATAAATATTTTTTATGGTTTCTTAGCCCCTTAGTCAGACCATAAATACTAAATGGAACTATCGTCAGCAGCAGTGAAAAATGTATCAGCTCATTATTGAAATTAATAGAAACAAAATTTGAAAGAGCTAATAGAATAGATGGGAAAAAAAGACAATGAAATGCACATGCCAATGACAAACTTATTGCAATTTTATCGGTAATCTCTTGTGTTGCTATCATTATATTCCTCTCTTTAAACTCAAAAAATTTTGTATTATTTTTAGCTTCTAATGTTTAGATCGTAAGTCCTCAGAGACATCCTCATGATCTCCAACAACAATATGGTGCTTACTTTTTACTACATATTTCTCAAATATTGGAACAAAGATTAAAGGCAGTATCCCGCCAAGAACAATGCCAATAACCATACTTCTTAAATGTGGATCGATATAACTAGCAATTAAGTCAGCGATAATATGGGACAGTGCTGCGCCAAAAATACCAGCTATGTAACCATTTGAAAAAATTTTTAAAAATCTATTTATACTCCACCCGGTATAGTATCCGAGTAGCATTATCGACACATGAACGAATCCAAAAACAAAGCCCCTTAAATTTCCATTTACTCCTGTCATGTAAAATTCTAGGACATGTTCCATAATTTATTATTACTCCATTTTTATTAATAATTTAGTGACGCAGATTACTTCACCACATCCTACCCACAATATATGAAATGCTCATATCAAAATATGCAGGATGTAGCTCAGAAATTTATAATTTAAAAGTAACCAGCAACACCAACTGTAAGTGACCTCTGGCCGGACAAGACTTTATCT
>CAZPCL010000124.1:0-3248 GCA_964585105.1 uncultured Methylobacillus sp. | reverse complement strand
CATCAAAATTAAACATAAATCTTATAAATTTAAGGAACTTAAAATATATTTTTGTGGTCTCGTTATTGTAACCACATTGTTTATAAAAATATTAATTTTATTTGAAAGCGATTATAAAGATGAATACATTAAAAGTACTAGCTTCAGAAAGTAATGTGTACAATATTAAAAAAATTAATAATATTGAAGAAAAACCAATGGAATCTCGTCCGGTTAATCCTGAAAGAGCAATTGATCAAAAGCTAGTTGAGAAATGTCAAAAAGGTGACAAAAAAGCTTTTAGTATGCTGGTTGAAAAATACCAACGTAGATTGACACGCCTTCTATCAAGAATGGTAAGAGACCAGTCTGAGATTGAAGATATAGTTCAAGATTCTTTCATTAAGGCTTATCGTGCTATTAATAATTTCCGTGGTGATAGTGCTTTTTATACCTGGCTTTATAGAATAGGAATAAATACAGCTAAGAATCATTTAGTAAAGCTTGGTAAAAGACCTAAAGCTATGAATGATGTTGAAATTGAAGAGATTGAAAACTTTGATGATGCACCAGACTTAAGGAATCATGAGACTCCTGAAAGTACAATGATGAGCAGTGAAATAGTAGCTTCGGTTAATCAGACTATTGAAGCTTTACCTGATGAATTAAAAGAAGCAATTTCTTTAAGAGAGATGGATGGTTTAAGTTATGAAGAAATTTCTGACTTAATGAATTGCCCCATTGGAACGGTAAGATCGAGAATTTTTAGAGCGCGAGAAGCTATTTCTGAAAAATTAAAACCATTAATAGAAAATACAAATAAACGTTGGTAAATTTAAGAAGGATAATATTATGAATGAAAAACTTTCATCTCTTTTTGATAATGAATTAAATAATACTGAGATTGATAAATTGCTTGAACAAACAAGCAAACATAAGCAAAATAATCATTGGGGACAATACCAACTGATTCGTGATGTCATTCAAAATAACCATCTTGGGTCAGATAAACTTACAAAAAAAATTATTGATGCTATTGAGAGAGAACCAACGCAATTAGGTGGATTTGGAAAGCACAATGATGAACCTAGAGATAGTAAGAGGCATTATTGGCCAATAGCTGCATCATTTGCTGCCTTATTTGTTATTGGCTTAACTGCTATAAATCTTGAAGGGTATAAAGCTGTTGATTCTGTAATACTTGTCGAATCGGATGTACCAACAGAATTAATTAACGATCACTTTGCAAATGCTTCTTCAAATGTAAATTTCTTTATTAAAACAAGTTATAACAAATAACCGCATGATTCATAAGTTGCTCTTTATTTTATTTCTGCTGACTTCTTTTATAAGTTCAAGCAACAGTAGTGAAGATCCTTGGTTAATTATCGACAAAGCAGCAAAAGCAACAAAATTTCTAAACTACAAAGGGATTTTTCGAAGCCAACATAACAAAGAAATTAAATCAATAGAAATCACTCACGCAACAAATAATGGCCAAGAATTTTTAAGAATGAACGTCTTAGATGGATCGCCTGGAGAAGTTTTATCCCAAGGTAAAACTACTTATGTCTACAACACCATTGAGGATAATGTAATTATTCAAAAAAGAAAGAAACAAAGACTGTTTCCAGCTATTTTTCCTAGGAATGTAGAATTACTTAGAGATATTTACCTCTTAAGTATAGGAAAAACTGAGCGAATTGCTGGAAGACTTTCTCAATTAGTAGTTTTGTCACCAATTGACGACTTTAGATATTCTCATTATTTTTGGTTAGACAAGAAAAGTTTTTTACCGCTAAAGATGGTTGTAATTGATAAGGATGAAAATATAATTGAGCAAGCTTCTTTCACTCAAATTAATATGATTAACAATAAAAATCTAGACTGGTTTAAGCCTGATGTTGATTCATCAAAAAATTATATATTTAACGATAAAATCGTTGACCAAGGCATTGTTAAAAGTAGGTTTTGGAGAGTAAAAAAAATACCCCCTGGTTTTAAAGAAGTTGATTTTAGAACAAAACGTATGTCCGGTTTAAATTTCCTTAGTCATCAATTAGTGTTTTCAGATGGACTGTCTTTTGTATCTTTGTTTATTAAACCAATTTCACGAGGACAGAAACCGAGAGTTGGCCACGTAAAAGTTGGCACTAATAACATTTGCGCTCGGTATCAGGATGGTTATCAGATTATGGCCGTTGGTTCAGTGCCAACTTCGACTTGTAATAAGTTCAGTGAATCTATAGAATTTTGATAATTTTACAGATTGTAATAATTATTTATTGAATTTTTTTCGTTATATTGGTAGGCTTTTTCAGGAATCATTTCATTAATTTATTTAATAGTAGCAAAGAATCACAATAAGTTTTTTTAGCGAAGCAATCTTAGTAATGATGGATTAAAATTTTAAAAGGATTTATTAAATATGAGGTTTTTAAAGGTCAATTTTATTTTTGCATTATTCTTATTTTTTAATAGTTTAAATGCAGTTAATTTACCTGATTTCTCTGAAATTGCTGAGGAGCAAGGAAAGACTGTGGTGAATATTAGTGTGGTCAATAAGGGGCAAACAAATCAAAATATAAGTTTAAGCAGAGAAGAGCAACAATTACAAGAATTCTTTAAAAGGTTTGGTATCCCAGGTATGCCGGGAATGCCGCCTCCAGGTGAAAATCGTCGTAAAAGTCCGATTTCTGGAACAGGATCAGGTTTTATTATTGAGAGTGAAGGATACATAATCACTAATGCTCACGTAGTATTTCAAGCTGAGACTGTAGTAGTTAAGCTAGCTGATAAACGAGAATTTAATGCTGAGATTGTTGGTATTGATAGAAGAACAGATGTTGCTTTACTCAAAATTAAGGCTAAGAATTTGCCTAAAGTGACCTTTGGTAATTCCGAGTTAATTAAAGTTGGTCAGTGGGTTGCAGCAATTGGATCTCCATTTGGTCTAGAGAATACTATGACAGTTGGAATTATTAGCGCTATTAATCGAGCTCTTCCGCAGGAAAATTTTGTTCCATTTATTCAGACAGATGTTGCAATTAACCCCGGAAATTCAGGCGGACCTCTTTTTGATACTAAGGGTCATGTAATTGGAATAAATTCACAAATTTATAGTAAAACTGGCGGATCAATGGGTCTTTCTTTTGCCATTCCTATAGATGTAGCAATTAACGTAGCTGAGCAATTAAAAACAAACGGAAAGGTAATTCGCGGATGGCTTGGAATAGTCATTCAAGAGATTACAAAAGAATTATCTGAAT
>CAZPCL010000123.1:0-3257 GCA_964585105.1 uncultured Methylobacillus sp. | reverse complement strand
TTGGAGATTTGTCTGATGTATTTCGATTAATAAAATCTCGCAACAAAACAGGTGGAAAGTTAGCTTTTTCTACAGAAAATTTTGATGGAGACGGTTTTTTTCTTGAGCAATCTGGGCGGTATTCACATTCAAAAAAATACATCGAGAATTTATGCAAAACATTTGGCTATGAACTACGACATTTTGAAACCCGAGCTCTTCGTAAATCAAATAATCGACATATCAGTGGTGGGTTATACATATTGGATTTTTAAAATTGCCAAACTTAATAAATTTACTTTTAAAGCATTTAATAGTTACTGATTAGCAGTTACGTAGTGCTAGACTGAAGTTAAAATGAATGCCTAGGATGGTTGCAAAGTATGTAACAATTTTTAATGTTACTATTGAAATATAACAGATTTTTGATCTGCTGAATTCAAGTTCTTACCCAGCAAACTTACAAAATATAAATCAAGCATAGAATTTGATGCCCTTACCTGGAGCGTCTAGAGATAGCTCAACTTCCTATGTAAACCACTTTTGGCAAATGCATGGGCCTTGGTTGTCTGATTAGCTGCATTAAAGGTATTGGCTCTGTGGGAATACATTTTAGGCATTGGAGGTAAAGACCTAACGTATTAGAAAATTGCTAAGTGTAACAAGTGCCCTATTACATGTGTAATATTTGAATTGGGTGTGAGGTGATTTTAGGGCATTTAAGTGCTACTAAGGTATCTAGGTAATTAGTTAACTGCATTTTTTAAGTGGAGCATTAAAAGTAGTGGCACTGAAACAAGGCATTTAATTAGATTTACTCTAATGGTATTCTTGCGTTATCGAATACATCATAGACTGATTTATGGAATTGACATTAGATGAAGTCCTTCAGAAGGCTGTTGAAGCCCATAAAGAAGGCAAGCTTGAGGATGCTGAACGCTTTTATCGGGCTATCTTAGAGTCCTACCCAGGTCATCCTGATGCGAACCATAATCTAGGTGTATTAGCAGTATCCGTTAATAAAGCTGATGCAGCTTTGCCGTTATTTAAAACTGCTCTCGAAGCCAATCTGAAAAAAGAACAGTTTTGGCTTAGCTACATTGACGCTCTAATTAAAGAACAGCAGTTTGATAATGCTAAGCAAGTCCTTGAGAAGGGAAAGAATCAGGGGCTGGCGGGAGAGAAAGTTAACGCCTTAGAGTCACACCTAACGCTAATAACTCAAGCACCAAGGTCTAAATTTCCTAAACAAAAGAAAAGTCTAACATTGTCGGGGAAGCGCAAGAAACTAGCTGAAAACAAAAAGAAGAAGGGGGAAAAACAAAACTTAAAAGGTATCAGTCCGTCTGAAGCAGAACTAAATAATCTTTTACAGCATTATCAAACTGGACGATATGGTGATGCTGAAAAGTTGGCACAATCCCTCACTGAAAGATTTCCAGAGCATCAATTTGGTTGGAAAGTACTTGGCGCTGTGCTTAAACAAACTGGTAGAGTAAGTGAGTCATTAGTTGCCAGCCAAAAGTCTGTGCAACTTGCACCACAGGATGCCGAAGCCCATTACAATTTGGGTAACATGCTTCACAAGCTGGGTAGGTTAGAAGAGGTTGAAATAAGCTACCGACAAGCCTTAGTGTTTAATCCTGACTATGCAGAAGCCCACAACAACTTGGGCATTATACTGAAAGAACTAGGTAAGTTAACAGAGGCTGAGGCCTGCTACAGGCATGCGTTAGCGATTAAACCTGACTATGTCCAAGCTCTAAGCAACTTAGGTAACATATTGCAAGAACTGGACAGATTAGAAGAGGCTCTTGCCAATTATAATCAGGCTATTTTATACGATAAACATTTTAGACCTGCAATAACAGGTTTAGGGAAGTTGTTTTTTAAAAAAGGTATGCATAAGGAGGGGCTCAATATGATGAGAATTGGTGATGGATCCATTTATTTTGATATAAATAATGGTTTTTCCATAAAGTAATAGGTTTACAATGCAAAGAATAGATTTACAAAAATCAAATTTGGCGCCTAATTTTATTGGCTCCTGGGTAATTGAGCCACTTTTACTGTGCGATGAATTAATAGACTACTTTGAATTACAAAAGGGAAAGCAAACGCAAGGTATTACTGGAGGTGGTTTAAAACTGGGCACTAAATCTCGGGTTGATATTTCAGTCTCACCAAACGAAATTGGCTTGCCAGGTAACGAAGTGTTTAACAAATACCTTCATGCTCTCTTTTCCTGTCATAAAGACTACCTCTCTCAGTGGCCTTTTTTTGGGGCAATTGGCAAGAATTTAGAAATCGGTCGGTTTAACCTTGGGCGATATCAGAGTGGTGACCACTTTCAAGGAATACACTCAGAACGCACTAATTTAAGTTCACTTCACCGAATCTTAGTATGGATGACATACCTAAATGATGTTGATGAAGGGGGATCAACTTACTTTAGCCATTATGATCTTGAGGTGCAACCAAGAAAGGGGCTGACTTTAATATGGCCTGCTGAATGGACTCATGCTCATAAAGGCAATTTAATAAATGTTGGATCTAAGTACATCATTACCGGTTGGATGAATTTTTCTGAGTAATTAGATTATTTTTAATAGCGTGGAGCTAAGACGAACGACTTGAATGCCCTGCATCTATACCCAGCTCCTTGGCTCAAAAGATGTGTTATTTCACTCTCAAAAATATCTTAGTTAAACACATGCCTAATTTAAGGGGCAAATAGGGGCCACCGCCCATAGTGGTGTTATTATTCGTGTGCAGGGCGACAGATTAGGCGTCTCACCTGTAAACCACATTCACCGTGTACATCTCAGATGGGGTTACGTATTCAGCGGTATTGGGGGTTTGTTTGTTGGGGAATATAGTGGGGGGTGGAGGTGGACAGGTAAGATGCTAGCAGATTGCTAAGTGTTACAAGTACCCTAATACATGTGCAATATTTGAAGTGAGTGTATTGAAATTACAGAATAGGTTAGTACTATTCAAATGAGTATAAAGGAATCTAAGTAATTAGATAACTACCCTATTGAATAGGGACACCTGAGGTACCGGCACTTAAATTAGTATTCAAGTAAATGTCCTTCAATGATATTCTTATAGGCTGAGATACATCAGGGACTGATTTATGGAACTGACATTAGACCAAGCTCTTCAGAAAGCTGTTGAAGCTCATAAAGCTGGGCAGGTTCAAGAAGCAGACCGCCTCTATACAGCCATACTTAAGGCACAACCTAAACACTCTGATGCTAATCATAATATGGGTG
>CAZPCL010000122.1:0-3272 GCA_964585105.1 uncultured Methylobacillus sp. | reverse complement strand
TGACGACATGCCACGAACCGGTCGAAAGCCTTGCTGGGGCCGACTACACGATAAAGGGTACACCCCTGCACTTAACTTGCAGCATGCTCGCTTTTATGAGCGCTGAGCTCGAAAAAAATTAGCCTTTTCAGCCCTACCATAGCCATTTCTAGCACAAAACTGAGTGCAACTCTTCGTGCTTCTAGGGTTAGAATCGGCCCATTTTTGGGCTGATATTAGCGAATAATTGAGCAATTTCCACTCTAAACAAGACGTGTTTCAGTGACACAATGGTGCACTGCTTAGATCCATCGCCCAGTGCGGCAATGGTGCTCGACAGCCTTGACCTTTACCTCCTCTGCACGCTTCTGTATCGACTCAAGCAAGAGGTTCTCCTTGGGCTCCCAGGTGTTACGGTCCTCCCCGTAGCCCTGCCATTTGATCAGCCACTGCTCCTTGCGATAATAGGTACGGTACTGCACCACGTCTTCCACATCCCAGCTGTCATCTACCGTTGGCATCTCCGCCCTGATCTCTAGCAGCGCCTCGGGCATCAGCTTGAACTTATCTGTCGGTCGCGCCACCGGTAAGTCAGCTGTGGCGTGGCGGCGAGGACGCGAGCTAGCTTGAGTCTGAGCAACCCGAGGCACCTCCTTGAGTTCCACGCTCGCCACTCGAATGCGGCGGGCAGGAATGAGAACCTCAAGAGGAGAGAGGGTGTAAGTGGTAGATCCAGTGTCGATGGGCTCATATAGCTGCACTCGGACCACCATCTCAGACTCTCGTGGGGTGTCCAGCTCGATGGTAGTTTTATGGGTTCCCATCCGAGCTCGAAGGTCTTCAGCAATTGTGTTTTGATCTGCTGGCTTTGACTTTGTCAACACCTTGCCGAGCACCCACGGCACTTGCTTCTCCTCTCTCGCGGTCTCGATGCAAACACACGAGCCCACCAATGCCGTCTCTGCCCGTTGGATTGCGTCGCTGTCTAAGTGGCTCCGTAGATTGCGAGAAAGGCTGGTGATTGGAACTGCCTTGGACCTGAGGGTCATCTCTTTAGGGTCGCCAACATACTCCCTGTTCTCACACGCGCGCCGATCGCCACGCCAGCACGCATCGCACTGATGGCAGGCAGCACGGCGCGTTGAGACGGTGCCGGGCACTCCTATGTCAACGAACTCGTGCAGTTGCGAGCTGCCCTTGGCCGATTCAAACGACTTGCGGTTCACGGCACGGTCGACAGAGCCTGGGCCCTTGTTCGGGATAAAATGGAAGAAGCGACGGAAGATCCCACGCCCGTTCTTTGCCTCGTACGATTTCTGCGGAGTGTGCAGCCCGCTAGACGATTTTGCCCACTCAAAGAAGGCCTCGGTGGTCGGCATGACGTGCTCAGTAGAGCGCATCTCTTGGTTGCGCGCCGAATTCTTGAGGGTGCCGCCCTCCGGATCGCAGTCGCACTTGCCGTGGCACGACTCAAAGAAGGACCAGGTCACCTTCAGCCCGCAACCCTCCTTTGACTGGCGCGACGTCCAATCAAACGCCTCGGCACACTTGAACTGAGCCTTGCAGCCGTCGCTTCGGACGTACAGTTTCGTGGCCGTCGGAACTATCGATTTAATGTAAGGCGTGATGAAGTCGTCGAGCGCCTTCCTAACGAACGCTGCGTCGTGCTGCATGTCATTAGATATAACATAGTGCGTTTCGACTAGCACCGATGGCACATCGTTATCAAAGCAGTACTTGAGTAGCTCCGCCTTTCGTTCTGCTGTGAACGTGGGGCTCGTCAGCATGTCTTCAATACGAAACCGCAGCACTACAGGCAGGATAGTCGACTGTGTCTGACTGAAGTATTTGGATTGATGTTCGTAGCGAGGCTCGTGAGCGTAGTTCTCAGAGAAGTCCATTACGGCTATGACAGAGCCGCATGGCATTTGCTTTTTCATTGCCGTCCAGTCATCGTCCAGAAATTTTGCGTCGTTGTGATGTGCAATGAACTTGGGCCAATATGACCGCACCTCGGCAACAAACTCGGAGATCGGAACGGAGTCTGTTGTGCGGAAGTCCTTTTTCACCTTTGTAACGCCATGTCGATCAATGTACTCAATTTTGGTGTACTTTTCGTACTTTATGCCAATTGCTTTGCCTTCATCAGATCCTGGGTCACGCAGCTCGTCATCGCACAGGCCGCACGTTGCGTGCGTGAGCCGCTTGCAATCCTTGCAGTCCGAGCATTGGTTGGTCACGCACGGGACATTGTCATACTTTTGGTCGCCTTTCTCCTTCTGGCACACAAAGGCTTGGCGCATAAACTTCTCATTCATACCATCAAACGAGCAGGAGCACGTGCTTACTTTCATTTGGCGGCATGTTGTGCGATATTTCAATAGTGCATCGCAGTACTGCTGCCAGCGAAGGTGATAGATGCACATGCATGTCTCTCGCGAAGCATCCTTCACATAGAACGGTCGCAGCTCTCGAAACTTGGTCAGGCCCAGATGGAACTTATCTCCAAACTTCTTCAGCCCAGATGCTTTCATTGCGTCGTACATGTCACCAATCCGCGTCTCAAGCGAATAGAGCCGTTGTTTCGGAGCCTTCCTGTTGTTTGGATCACGAATGGCATCGCTCATCTTTTCTGAGCAGCGTACGAAGCCCAGGTCTGGATCCGTCCAGTAGTAAAGTGCATGCTTGACCCATTCCTCATCTAACAGGTCCGAACGCACAGCACATCGATCGTCAAACAGGCACTCAATTTCTCCGTCGTTGGACAATGCGTTGAAGCGCTCCTGACACTTGCTTACGAGGCGAGCATCAAGGCCGAGGGCGTTGGCCACGTCCTTGACAGGGACCTTTGCATACATTGCAGCCTGTGATACGCTCGTTGCCACCACTGTCATTGCTTGCGAAATCTTCTCATCGTACCGGCCCTTCCCGCCAGCATCGTGCAGGCGATGCACAAAGTCAGAGAGCGAGAGCATGATGCCCTTATTCAGTCGGTTGTTCTTCTCTTTTGCTTGGCCCATCCCTGTTGCAATACGATGCTCGCCAGCGTGCACGCGGTGATGGAGCAAGTCGACGAGCTGCTTTGCCTTAGTTGCGTCACCGTGCGTCACTGAGCGTGTCAGATCTAACAGCTTTTGCAGATGCTTGTAGATCATGGCGCGCCGCTGCGGCTCGGAGTAGCCAACGCCAATTAACTCCTTCCACTCCGGATGCTGCTCCAGTGCCTTTGCGTGCGCCGTCTGCTTTAAGATATCTCCTGACTGGAAATTTGACATGATATCTTCGCTTGCCAC
>CAZPCL010000121.1:0-3275 GCA_964585105.1 uncultured Methylobacillus sp. | reverse complement strand
ACCGGGCGGTCTATGATAATATCAAAGTCATTATGTTTAACTTTCATTGATGTTGAATTGTAACGCTCTAATGTAATAGCTATATTATCCATAATTATTTTTAAAAGTTTGAAATATAAGTCTGTATTGCAGAATTATAAGCTTTAAGAGTTTCGTTAATATCATACACTTTTCTAATACCCCTGCAACAACTCTAATAATTGTTTAACCTTCTTCATTAGAAAGTTTACATTATAACTTACTTCCCAATACAGAAGTTCGTTTCTTTAATTTCTACTCTGTAAATCTACAAAAAAATCAAAATTGCTTACGAATTATTTACTTAAAATATAGATATGTTATTGTTGTGCTTTCTTTTAATAAGAACTTACTATATCTTCAATCTGAACTAATTGATCGTCAGTGTATAATTTATTATATAATGAATAATCAATATTATTAACAAATTCATCAAATGTTTGTTGAATATTTATTTTAAATAAATAATCATCATTAGAATCTGCAATATTAATTAATTCATTAAATCTTCTGTTAATATCAAAAAAATCCCATATGAAAGTTGACTTCTCATCAACAGTTATTATATTTTTAAAAATAAAATAGTTGAGAATTAAATATTCATCACTTCTAAATTCTGAAATGTCAGAAAGATTTTTATAAAGGTCCAAATGTCTAACCATATCAATTGCTACAAATTGAAGATAATCAGCACTATAATCTTCTATTTTAGATTGAACAACTAGCAATACTTTTTTAATAATATCGTTCAATTTTAGTTTCTTTTCATATTCATACATTTTTGTATTCATACTATTTTTATTATTGGTGTAGACTGAAGACTTTACATATTCTATCAAACTATAATAGAATGCATAATCATCTCTACCAGGGTAATTTTCAAAATCATTAATATAATTAATTATTAAATCAAAATCCTTATCAATGACTGAACTGTAGTGAGCTAAATCATTTACTGAAGTTATGTCAGACATAAAGGAGTTAACTTCTTTTAAATAATTAACTTTCTGCGTAAATAAACTGTCAATTTCAATGTCATTTGTTGAAAAATTATAATCTCTGTAATTTAAAAAAGCACTTGTTCTAAATGTATTTGCTTTAACAAAATTATTATATCTATCAATCTTTTCTTTATCCTTTGAAGTTAATAATTCATCTAAGATAAGATCATGGTTTGTTAAAACGTTTTGAATATTTTTTATAATTTGTATTATTTCAATAACTGCTTTATCATTAGGGCCAAAACTAAAAATTAGCGAATTGTACAATGATGACGAGGCATTTAAGAACCAATTAATATCTAATTTTATTTTGTTTTTATAATCTGAAATAAAAAATTCAGGACTATCTATAATTTTAATTACTTCTATTAATTCTTTATTTTCTTCCGTGAATAATTCATAAAATTCTCTTATATTAAAATTATTAGAATAGTCAATAACATCAGTAATTGATCTACTTTTTTCTTGATTTAAATTTGGGTACTTATCAATAGTTAAAGCATATGTTTTATTAATAATTTCTGATTCACTAGTGAAAAGGTCTGGAAGTTTAACTTCTTTAATTTGATTTATAATGGCTAAACTATAATTCTTAAGAGCATCATTTAATTCATCAAGTGAGGATATTAATTTAATTTCAGAATAATGTACTTGACGAAACTTTAAATAATCATTTTTACTTCTCCAAAATGATAATAAAGGAGAGTCCTTTATATTAATTTTATTTTTTTTAATGAATCTTTCAATTTCAATCAATGAAGGTGGGTTTAAAATCATCCCTTTTGAAAAGTCTATATCATCATTATTTGCAATTAAAACTGTCATTTGGTAATTGTAAAAATATGCAAGCGTAAATAATTCTTTATAATTAATTTTTTCTAAATAATCTTTTTTGTTATTGGATAATAAGTAAGTATAATTACTAATGAAAATATCATAACTAGATTTATCAAAGAGATCATCAAATAGCTCTAAAGTTGGAGCTCTAATGTATGCTATAGTATTAAAATTGAAATCAAATCTATCGAATGATTCGGATTGAATATTTATCTCTTTTTGACTCTCATAAAATAGATAACTTTGTACTATTTTTAATCTAATTTTTATTTCGTTTTTAATTTCTTTTTCTGATTTAAAGTAATTAGCAGCGTCATCTAATATTTTTAATGCATCCAATAAGGACCCTTTGTTTAATAATTTATCGGTAAAATCGATAATTTCTTGACTAGTGGAATTGTATACAGAAAACGTTCTATTTAACGCATAGGTTGATCCGGTTAATTTAGATTCATAAACCGGACTTTGTGTATTTTCTGATTCATCTAAAACTTCTGTTAAAACATTTTTAAAAACCTGTTCTATAGAAATGTTTTCTTTTGTAAGGTTTTTACTTAGCGATAATGAGTAAAGGCTATTTTCTCCATCCCCATCTGCTGCAGTTTGATTTGAATCAGTTGAAAAAGCTATAAGAGATCCTGTTGGTGGTGGAGTTTTAGCTAATCCGTTTCCTTTTGAAGACCTTGACCAAGACATTTCATATGGATTATCTCTACATGCATCTAAAACTAAAAAATTTATATTATTGGATACTCCTGAAGACTCTAAGTATCTAAGAATTTTTTGTAAACTTACTGCATAATCTTCTACTTCTAATTTGTTATTGATTAATTCATCAGTGGGTATAAGGAAATTTTCATTATTCACTTGTATTCCATGACCTGCATAATAGATAAATCCAACGTCATATAAAGGTCTCTTTTGACCAAATTCAGAAATAGCCTTTAACATACTAGCTCTAGTTTTAAGATTCTTATAAAGCATAACTTCAAAATCTAAACCTTCTAGTGTTGCAGCGATAAGGGAAGCATCATTAACAGGGTTTTTTAATGGTCCTTTAATGTATTCAGAGTTGCCAATAACTAGAGCTAAACGCTTTTCCTTTTGAGAAAACGAGAAAAAGGAAATTAATAAAAAAATATATATTAGGTTTTTCACATTTACAATTTGAGTAAAATCTAGTACATTTTTTTAAAAACTTTGATTAATCATAGTTTCAATAAATAAATATTATAGGACATTCTTTACATTAGAACTTACTTCCCAATACAGAAGTTCTTTTCTTTAATTTCTTCACTGTTAATCTACAAAAATATTAAAATTGCTTACGAATTGTTTACCTATAATGTAAAAAAGAAGATAAACTATGGTTTAGGTTCTAATCGTCTTATTTTTTTCTTTAAATATATAATAAGTCCA
>CAZPCL010000120.1:2538-3278 GCA_964585105.1 uncultured Methylobacillus sp. | reverse complement strand
AGAATTATTATCAATAATCAAGGAATGTAATCAAGATAAAGATATTGATGGAATTTTAGTTCAATCGCCATTGCCGGAGCATATAAGTGAAGAAAAGATTATTGAAGCAATTGATCCAAAAAAAGATGTAGATGGCTTCACACCTCATAATATTGGACTCTTAGCTATTAAGACTCCTATCCTAAGGTCTTGCACTCCATATGGCGTTATTAAAATGCTCAACACTTTGAATATAAATTTAGAGGGGCTTGATGCAGTAGTAATAGGCCAATCTAATCATGTTGGTAGGCCAATGTTTTTAGAACTATTATTAGCAAAATGTACTGTGACAATATGTCATTCTAAAACTAAAAATGTCCAGGAAAAAATATCGCAAGCAGATATAGTTGTTTCTGCTGTTGGTGTTCCAAATTTCGTCAAAGGGGAGTGGATAAAAGATGGGGCAATTATCATCGATATTGGAATCACACGTTTAGACAATAATAAAATTGTTGGTGATGTTGAATTTGATATTGCTAAAGAAAAGGCAGCTTTCATAACGCCAGTCCCAGGCGGTGTCGGTCCAATGACTGTTGCAACACTGATGGAAAATACCTTAATTGCCCAAAAATTACCCTAAAGGGTTTGCATTAGATTTTAAAACAGGTAAAGTACCGCGATTATTAAATATTTAAGACTAGGAAGTTTTTAATGGCTCAAAAAAAATCACTTATGCAAAAAGCAATAGACGCTGCTAAAAA
>CAZPCL010000120.1:0-2438 GCA_964585105.1 uncultured Methylobacillus sp. | reverse complement strand
AGTTGTAGCTAAGCCAGCTGCTAAAAAAGTTGTAGCTAAGCCAGCTGCTAAAAAAGTTGTAGCTAAGCCAGCTGCTAAAAAACTAACCGGGCTAAAAAAGTTTAACTCGTATACGCCTAAAAAGAACGAAAGCTATATGAGTAAATCTCAGATTAAGCACTTCATTAAGATTTTAAATGAATGGAAATTAGAGTTGGGTAATGATATAGATCGAACAGTGAGTAATATGCAAGAAGATATAACTGCATACGCAGATCCTAATGATAGGGCTAGTCAGGAATCAGATATGGCTCTTGAGCTAAGAAATCGTGACCGCGAAAGAAAACTTATCAAAAAAATAAATGTAACCTTGTCAAACATTGGAGATGATGAGTATGGCTATTGTAAATTATGTGGGGAAGAAATTGGATTAAACAGATTATTAGCAAGGCCAACTGCTACATTATGTATCGATTGTAAAACTCTTGACGAAATTAGAGAAAAACAAGTGGCGAAATAAAAAAAGCCCAGTCAAACTGGGCTTTTAATCTAGAACATTTTTTTTAGAACTTAGTCTTCTTTTGTTTCTTCTTTGTTTTTCGTGTCTTCAGCTGGAGCTGCAATTAATGCCTTAGCACTGACTCTAACCCTTCCTTTATCATCAACTTCTATAACCTTAACTTTGACATCATCGCCTTCAGATAGATGGTCTTTTACTGCCTTTATTCTTTCGTGAGCAATCTGGGAAATATGGAGCAAACCGTCTTTTCCTGGCAGCAATGAAACTATAGCTCCAAAATCAAGAATCTTAATCACTTTACCATCATAAATTTGGTCAACCTCAACATCAGCAGTAATTTCTTTAATTCTATTTAATGCGTCTTCACCAGACTCAGCAGTAGTACATGTAATTTTAACGAGTCCATCATCATCGATATCAATAATGGCTCCAGTATCTGCAGCTAAGCCTTTAATTACAGCACCACCTTTACCTATTACATCTCTAATCTTATCAGTAGCAATTTTTATTGTGAGAATTTGTGGAGCAAATTTTGAAAGGCTTTCACGACTTCCTTTAAGTGATTTTTTCATTATTTTCAAAATATGATCTATTCCTTCTCGTGCTTGACTTAAGGCTACTTGCATAATTTCGGTAGTAATACCTGTAATCTTTATATCCATTTGTAATGCTGTAATTCCATTATCAGTCCCAGCAACTTTAAAATCCATATCACCTAGATGATCTTCATCTCCTAAAATATCAGTAAGCACAGCAACTCTATTACCCTCTTTAATTAAACCCATCGCTATTCCAGCAACATGGTCTTTGATTGGGACTCCAGCGTCCATCATAGCCATAGTTCCCCCACAAACTGATGCCATTGAGCTTGACCCATTTGACTCAGTAATTTCTGATACCAATCTAATCGTATAATCAAAATCTTCTTTACTAGGTAATGCAGCACTCAGCGCTCTTTTTGCTAATTTACCATGACCAATTTCTCTTCGTTTTGGAGTTCCTACTCTACCTGTTTCACCAGTAGCATAAGGAGGGAAATTATAATGAAGCATAAAGTTATCTTTATATTCACCTTGAAGTGCATCTATAATCTGCTCATCTCGACCACCACCCAGTGTTGCGACTACAATTGCCTGTGTTTCACCTCTAGTAAATAAGGCTGAGCCATGTGCTCTTGGTAAAATACCAGTTCTAATTTCAATTGGCCTCACTGTACGAGTGTCTCTTCCATCAATTCGCGGGTCACCATCAAGAATCTTAGTTCTAACAATTTTAGCCTCTAGATTATGAAACTCATCTTTAATCTGATTTAACTGAGCTGTAGTTATTTCTTCTTTTGTAAGATTTTCTAAAACCTTTTCTCTTATCATTGCAATTTTTTCAGATCGCTCTCCTTTTGACTTAATTTCAAAAGCTTTCTCTAAATCTTTAACTGCAATCTTTTCAATTTGATCAATTAGTTTTTTATCTGCCACTGGAGCATTCCAATCCCATGGGTCTTTTGCAGCTTCTTTTGCTAGCTCATTAATCAACTTAATAATTGGTTGCATTGCCTTGTGACCTTCTAGCACTGCATCAAGCATAACTTTCTCAGGTAGTTCTTTAGCTTCAGACTCAACCATGAGCACAGCAGAATCACTACCAGCTACAACTAAATCAAGTTCACTTAATTCCATTTCTGTTTTAGAAGGGTTTATTACAAACTTCTCATCAATATACCCAACACGTGCAGCACCTACTGGCCCATGAAATGGAATCCCAGATATTGCCAAAGCTGCTGAAGCCCCAATAATTGCGGGAATATCAGAATCAATCTCACTATCAGAGGACATAACTGTTGCTACAATTTGTATTTCATTATAAAAATTATCTGGAAATAATGGTCTTAAAGGCCTATCTATAAGCCTACAAGTTAGAGTCTCTTTTTCACTAGGTCTTC
>CAZPCL010000119.1:0-3278 GCA_964585105.1 uncultured Methylobacillus sp. | reverse complement strand
TTACACCAATCCTTACAGGCTTATCATGATTAATTGCTATTTTAATCATTGTCGCAAACTGATCATCTCTTCTGCTTCCTTTACCAACATTTCCAGGATTAATTCTGTATTTATCTAGCGTAATTGCGCAATTTGAAAATTTTTGTAATAACTTATGTCCGTTATAATGAAAGTCTCCTATTAATGGAACGTTGCAACCCATATCCAAGAGGTCTTGCTTTACCCCATAAACCTCTTTTGCTGCATCTTCATTATTAACTGTAATCCTAACCAGCTCAGACCCCGCTTTCCATAATTCATTTATTTGGCTAACAGTAGCCTTTCGATTGGCTGTATCAGTGTTTGTCATTGATTGAACTACAGCTGGGGCTCCTCCCCCAATTGCTACTCCCCCAACAATCACTTGCAATCTATTTTTATGTATTTTCATTTAGTCTAATTATTTATGCACGAAAGATATTTTTTCAGTTCTTTTAGTTTTGTCTTGAACCTGTCCAGCTAATTGGCCACAAGCAGCATCAATATCATCACCTCTTGTCTTTCTTATAGTAGTTATAATACCCTCACCAGCTAAAACTTCCTTAAATCTTGTCATAGTATTTTTATCAGAACATTTATACCCACTATTTTCGAAAGCATTGAAAGGAATAAGATTAAATTTACATGGGACATTTTTTACTAAATTAATTAATTCTTTTGCTTGAGCAATAGAGTCATTTACACCTTTAAGCATTACATATTCAAATGTTACAAAATCTCGAGGGGCATACTCAATGTATCGAATACAGGCAGACATTAGGTCTTTTAATGGGTATTTCTTATTTATTGGGACTAATTCATCACGTAAGTTGTTATTTGGTGCATGAAGTGATATTGCGAGGGCTACTGGGCAATCTATTCTAAGTTTATCTATTGCGGGGATAAGTCCACTTGTTGAAAGAGTTACTTTTCTTCGGCTAAGCCCATAAACTTGATCATCTAACATCATTTCAAGTGAGTGAACTACATTTTTATAATTAGTTAAGGGCTCACCCATACCCATCATAACTACATTTGAAATAATACGTTTCTCATTATTTAAATCACTATAGTTTTCCTGCTTTCTTAATAATTTATTAGCTAACCATAATTGACCAATAATCTCTCCAGAAGTAAGGTTTCTGTTGAAGCCTTGCCTTCCAGTAGAGCAAAAAGTACATTCCAAAGCGCAACCTACTTGAGATGAAATACACAAAGTACCTCGGTCCACTTCTGGAATAAAAACAGTTTCTATTCCATTACTTGCTCCAACATTTAACAGCCACTTTCTTGTACCATCTGAAGATAACTTATCAAAGGTAATTTGGGGTATTTGAATTTCTGCATTTTCTGTAAGAGTTGTTTGAAAAGACTTAGCAACATCTGTCATAGCCCCAAAATTATTCTCATTAAAATAATATATCCAACGTAAAAGTTGTTTTGCACGATAAGGTTTATGGCCAAATTGCTCAATATATTTGGTTAATTGTTTACGATTGAATTCAAGTAAATTATCCAAAAATTATTTTAACCAAAAAAATAATCAATCTCGATAGCAGCATTTTCTGTAGAATCAGAACCGTGAACAGCATTTGCATCGATACTATCTGCAAAATCAGCTCTAATTGTACCTACTTCTGCTTCTTTTGGGTTCGTTGCACCCATTAAATCTCGATTTAACTTAACAGCCTCCTCTCCCTCAAGAACTTGAATCATAACTGGACCTGATATCATAAATTTAACGAGGTCTGAAAAGAAAGGTCTGTCCTTATGAACCTCATAAAAGCCTTCCGCTTCCTCTTTGGATAGTGAAATCATTTGAGCATCAATAATTTTCAAACCGGCTTTTTCAAAACGACTATAAATTTCTCCAATAACATTTTTTTTAACTGCATCTGGTTTGATAATTGATAAGGTTTTCTCTATTGCCATGCGTTATTCTCCAATTTAAATATGATTGCATCATGTAAAGATGCGTTAAAATAACATTTTTTACTAATAAAATAAATGGCTTAGACTTTATTAACCTCTCCATTTATATTTAAACATAGAATACAATATTATAATTATATAAAAAAATTGTAATTATGACTTCATTCCTTACCACAACTTTTTATCATTTCATTCCCCTTGATAATATAAAGATTTTTAAAACTATAATTCAAGATTATTGTGATAATAAATCACTCAAAGGAACGATACTATTAGCTCAGGAAGGAATTAATGGCACAATCTCCGGCAAAGAAGGTGACATCCTAGGATTCCATAAATTTATCAAAAAAGATCAAAAATTTTCCGATGTCTTCAAGGACCTAGAATATAAATCTTCATGGTCAAATGAAAACCCTTTTTACAGAATGAAAGTAAGATTAAAAAAAGAAATAGTAGCATTAGGTATGCCAGAAGTTAGTCCTTCCATCAAGGTTGGTAAGTATGTTACGCCCGAGGATTGGAATAGCTTAATCAATGATCCTGAAGTAATTCTTATTGATACAAGAAATAATTATGAAGTAGATATCGGTACTTTTAATAATGCTCTAAATCCAAAAACAACTTCCTTTAGGGAATTTCCTGAGTACGTAAGAAAAAATCTGAAATCGAAAGAGGATAAGAATAAGAAAATTGCCATGTTTTGTACGGGCGGTATTCGTTGCGAAAAGGCAAGTTCATATATGATAGAACAGGGATTTAAGGAAGTTTATCACCTACAAGGTGGTATTTTAAAATACCTTGAAGAAATACCTAAAGAGAAAAGTCTGTGGCAGGGAGAATGTTTTGTCTTTGATCAAAGGGTAGCTGTGACTAACGAATTAAAAAAAGGGCAATATGATCAATGTTATGCATGTCGACACCCGCTATCACTAGAGGAAATGAAGTCTGATTATTATAATGAAGGGATTTCTTGTTCTTACTGTATTAAAAAAACCTCTGAAGTAAAAAAAAATAACCTACAAGAAAGACAAAAACAAATTTACCTTGCAAAAGCTCGAGGGGAAGAACATATTGGGAAGCAAATAAAAAATAACATAACGGAAGAAGAAGAAAATGAATAAAATTAGATGGGCTATTTTAGGAGCTGCAAGAGTTAATGAAAAAATTATTCCAGCTATAACTGGAAGCGCGCAAGGAGAGTTAGTTGCAATCGGAAGTCGTCGTGAAAACTCTGCTAAAGAATGCGTTAAAAAATTTGCACCTGATCAAAGTGGAAATATAGAATGTTATAAGGGTTTTGATGCAATTTTAAACAGTAAAGAAGTTGA
>CAZPCL010000118.1:0-3285 GCA_964585105.1 uncultured Methylobacillus sp. | reverse complement strand
TAGATGCTGGAGCAATTAAAGCTCTTGCTTCTTTACCAAGTCGAGATGAATTATTAGCGAAATTGATGGGAACTATGCAGGCACCAATTGCAAAATTTGTTCGTACATTAAACGAAGTACCAACAAAATTTGTAAGAGGTATTGCAGCAGTTCGAGATCAGAAACCTGCATAATTTATTTTATAAGGCTTAATTAAACTATTAGGAGTATCAAAGTATGGCTATTTCAAAAGAAGATATATTAGAAGGTATTAGTGGTATGTCAGTTTTAGATTTATCAGAATTGATTAAAGAAATGGAAGAAAAATTTGGTGTTTCTGCAGCAGCAGCAGCAGCAGCACCTGCAGCAGCAGGCGGCGGCGGCGATGCAGTAGCAGCTGAAGAAAAAACTGAGTTTGATCTGCATCTAACTGCTATTGGTGATAATAAGGTAAATGTTATTAAAGCAGTTCGAGAAATTACAAGTCTTGGCTTAAAAGAAGCAAAAGACATCGTTGATGCTGCACCTAAAGTTGTTAAAGAAACTTTGGATAAAGCTTCTGCTGAAGAAGCTTTGAAAAAATTAACTGATGCTGGTGCAACAGGCGAGTTGAAATAATTCTAATTTACTTGAAGGTTGTCTTTATTTTTAAATAAGACAACCTTCATTTATTTTTAACAACTGATTTTTTATATAACAAGAAATTTTAATTATTAGTTTTTTGTTATATGAATTTTTAACTTTGGAGATGCTATGAGCTATTCCTTTACTGAAAAGAAACGTATTAGAAAAAGTTTTGCAAAAAGAGAAACTGTACTAGAGATACCTTATCTTTTAGCAATGCAACTTGAATCTTATAAAGCATTTCTCCAGCAAGAAATTAAGCCAGAAAGTCGAGATGATTCAGGTTTGCAATCAACGTTTAATACACTTTTTCCAATTTCTAGCCACGCAGGTTTTGCAAGACTGGATTTTGTAAGCTACACCCTGGGAAAAGAAGAGTTTGAAGTAAAAGAATGTCAACAAAGGGGCCTTACCTATGAAGTTGTTTTAAAAGTTAAGGTACGCTTAACTCTTTATGATAGGGAATCTGGGGATAAGAAAGTAATTAAAGATACAAAGGAAGAAGAAGTTTACATGGGAAAAATTCCTTTAATGACGCAAAACGGGTCTTTTGTAATTAACGGTACTGAAAGAGCCATCGTTTCACAATTACATCGAAGCCCAGGTGTATTTTTTGAACACGACAAAGGAAAATCCCATAGCTCAGGAAAGTTATTATTTTCTGCAAGAGTTATTCCATACAGAGGATCTTGGTTGGATTTTGAATTTGACCCCAAAGACTATCTTTATTTTAGAATTGACCGAAGAAGAAAAATGCCAGTCACAACTCTTCTTAAAGCTTTAGGGCTATCTTCAGAAGAAATTCTATCTACTTTTTATGATTTTGAAAACTTTAATGTGAAAGGTAAAAAAGTCTCAATTGAAGTTGTTCCTCAGAGATTAAGAGGTGAGATTTCAAAGAGAGACTATAAGGATAAGAAAGGTAATCTCATTGTAGCTAAAGAGAAAAGAATAACAGTTAAGCACGTTAGAGAAATAGAAAGCAAATCTTCACTCAATGAACCTGTAGTGATAGATGATTATATGGGTAAGAAAATTGCTAAAGCTATAATAGATAAAGAGTCTGGTGAGGTAGTCGCGGAAGCAAACGCAGAGATCACCGAAGAATTATTTGAAAAAATTCTTGAATCTGGAGCTGAATCATTTACTACTCTTTATTCAAATGAATTAGATCATGGTGATTTTATTTCACAGACCTTAACTACAGATGAAGTTCCAGATCAATATAGTGCACAAGTAGCAATTTATAGAATGATGAGACCAGGTGAACCGCCTACCGAAGACTCAGTCAAGACTTTGTTTCAGGGATTATTTTTTAATCCAGATCGCTATGATTTGTCAAACGTTGGGAGAATGAAGTTCAATCGACGTGCTTTCCCCAAGGTTTATGATCAACATGCTGATTGGCTAAAGCGGTTTTATGACGCAAATGGTAATGGAAAAAAAACGGTAACTGGTGATTCAGTATTGTCAACAGAGGATATCCTTGCGGTTGTAGGAATTCTAGTAGAATTAAAAAATACTCGAGGCAATATTGATGATATTGATCATCTTGGTAATCGTCGAATTCGTTCAGTTGGTGAGTTAGTTGAAAACCAATTCAGAACTGGATTAGTAAGGGTTGAGAGAGCGGTAAAAGAGAGGCTAGGACAAGCGGAAGCGGATAATTTAATGCCAACTGACCTAATAAACTCTAAACCAATTGCGAGTGCAATTAAGGAATTTTTTGGTTCTTCGCAACTTTCGCAATTTATGGATCAGACAAACCCACTATCAGAGATTACACACAAAAGAAGAGTTTCTGCACTAGGTCCCGGCGGTTTGACTCGTGAAAGAGCTGGCTTTGAGGTTAGAGATGTCCATTCAACCCATTATGGACGAGTATGTCCAATTGAAACACCAGAGGGTCCAAATATTGGCTTAATCAACTCTCTTGCATTGTATGCAAGAACTAATGAATACGGTTTTCTTGAGACACCATATAGACGAGTTGATGGTGGAAAGGTTACAGCGGAAATTGATTACTTGTCAGCAATTGAAGAAGGTGAATACACAATTGCTCAAGCAAACTCTGAAATAGACCCAAAAGGAGCATTCAAGGAAAGCCAAGTATCTTCTAGAAATAAAAATGAATTCACTATGGCGGATAATGACAAAATTGATTATATGGATGTTGCGCCCGGACAAATTGTATCGGTAGCTGCTGCATTAATTCCATTTCTAGAACATGATGATGCAAACAGAGCATTAATGGGTGCAAATATGCAAAGGCAAGCAGTACCATGTTTGCGTGCAGAAAAAGCGCTAGTTGGAACAGGAATTGAAAGAACTGTAGCAACAGATTCTGGAACAACAGTTCAAGTAAAAAGGGGTGGGGTTGTCGATTATGTTGACTCAAGAAGAATAGTTGTTAAAGTCAATGAGAAAGAAACAGGCCGGGATGAAGTTGGTGTTGATATTTATAATTTAACTAAATACACTCGTTCAAATCAAAATACAACAATAAATCAAAAGCCCTTGGTTAAAGTAGGAGAGAAAATTCAGCGCGGAGATGTTATTGCTGACGGTGCTTCAACAGATGTTGGAGAATTGGCACTTGGTCAAAATATGCTGATAGGCTTTATGCCATGGAATGGATATAATTTTGAAGATTCAATTTTAATATCAGAAAAGGTTGTTGCA
>CAZPCL010000117.1:0-3325 GCA_964585105.1 uncultured Methylobacillus sp. | reverse complement strand
TCCCTAACTCTCTACTAAACATATAAAAATCAATAGCTGTATTTCTTTCTTCAAAGGTTTTAAACAACGTCATTCCTGACTGTGATTTCTTCATCTGTGCTGTGATTTCACCTGAGCCACTTCTATCCTTTAGAAGTAGTGCATTGGCCACATTGGCTGCGTAATCAATTTTTTCTTTATCAACAGTTGCTGTCGCATAAAACAACATTCCACCGGCTTCCCTTCGCTGCGTAAAAATGTCCAATGCATTCTCAATCTTTGGTTCATTCTCTTTCGCGATGATGATGAGCACTTGCTCCATAAATCCATCCTCATTGGTTGCTCTGACTTCTGCATAGTAATTAGCCGGAATCATAGTTGGCCTTTTTATCAGCCGGATCTTGGCTGTATTAGGATCAATCTCTACGATTTCAGTCGCATCAAGTTGACCCTCCTTTAGATAGTTCCTTCGATCCCCCCCAGCAATGGGCTTAACTAAAGTCCAGGTAATACGTTTGTCATTCGGTTCAACCAATCCGATTTGCCCAATGATCCCTCCAATTTTTGTATCCTTTGTAACTAGAAATCTATCAAATTCATCAGTAACTATAGGTTTCTGAGCTAGAACTACTCCTGCGCAGCAACTAAGAATTAAAAATATTACAAAAATCCGTTTTAATTTTTTCTTCATGAGTTGCTATTTTTTAAGGTCATATGTTCAGCTAACCTCACCGCTAGTGCTGAAACTGTGAGTGTGGGGTTGGCCGCCGCAATACTTGGAAAAACAGCATTAGAACATACATAAAGATTATCTGTATTGTGAATTCGAAGGTGAGCATCGACCACACCTTCGGCTTCTCTGTGGCTCATGCGACAGGTTCCCGATGCATGGGCTCCATCAGGGTCTAAAACGCCCATTTGAATACTGTTTTCTTTACAACCAGCCGTCTTTAACATCTTTACAAAAGTATCTGCGTGTTCTTGTCTCGTTTTTACGGTTATCTCCTTAATTTCGAAATCCATTTTTGTAGTCGGCAGTCCATGCCTAGTTTTACCTTTACCTAACCTGATCAGATTGGCTGGACTGTCATACATTTCCATTTCACCTCCAATTGAAATATTGGCCTCTGCACTCATTTTTTCATCAATATCAGCCCGAGACATGTTGGAAAGAATTCCTCGCTCAATAGTAGTGCCTGAACCTATCTTTGGGGAAAACCACATTTTGCCTTTAGACTGATACTCTGGTGAATCAAAATGTCTGCTCAAAAGGGAAGTAAAACCCAGTTCTGAGTTAAATTTATTCGGGTTTCCTGATCGAACGCCCTCAGCGAACATCAAAGGATGACCTACCAAATGCCTACCAAGATGATCTGAATGATTACCTATACCCGTCTGCCAATCTCTGTTCGCCGAGGCAAGTAGAAGTTTAGCTGATTCAATAGTGCCACTAGAGATCACCACACTATCGGCTTCCATTGATTCTTCATTACCTGTCTCAAGATCTAGAAAATCTACCCCTATGGCACGCTTCTGTCCATCCATTAATATTTTAGTTACTGGTGACTCGGTGTGAAGACTCAGCCTTTCTTCATATTTCATTTGTAACTGGACCAAATCATAGAGTGCTGTATAACGGGCATTCGTTGGACAATAATCACAGGTTCCAGTCGTGATGCACTTATTGCCATTTCTAGCTACGGCAGCATGACCATAAGATATTTTATGATCTTCAAGAATTTTAATAAGAAAGCCATCACCCAGGGTATAAGACGGGGGATAAAATGGAAATTTATCTCCATATCGTGGTGGATCATCATTATCTGAATCTCCGCAGACACCTAATAATGCTTCCGCCTTTGTATAGTAAGGAGCTAATTCTCTATAGGTGATTGGCCAATCAGCTCCATAGCCGGTGCGTGATTTCAATTCAAAGTCCTCAGGCTTAAAGCGAGGTGATAGCCCACCCCAATGATTAGTAGTACCTCCTTTCATAAACAACCTTGCGCCTAAAACCTCCATGTGTCTATTCCCGACTTGTGCTCCAGGATCGTCAATAAATTGTTTATAAAGTTTATTGGGCGCTACCAAATGATCAAGCCAAGTACGTCTATCACCAGGCTTAAACATCGGCCCTGCTTCAAACATCATAATTTGAAAATCACTATTTGCCAATAGCTGTCTAGCTAATATTGTTCCTGCCACACCTGAGCCTATGATAATTACCTTTTTCACCCTATCACCATTTTTCTATAACTTTCTGGGGAAGCATAGGAACCTCCGAAATAACCTCTATAATTCATGAGTCCAAATGTCTTAAATCCACCTGATACAGGAACAAAATGTGTGATGATTTCAGAGAAAACTAATCTTCTAGCCCTACCAATTTTAGTACTAGAAAGATCCTCCTGTGTAAACTCACCAAACAATAAAGTGGACCAGACTTCATCAATATGTTCATTAAAACCTTCGAATAAATCGATTAACTCAATGGCGTTCTTGTATTCAGTTAAATAACTAGGAACTTCATTCGTTTTAAGTTTGAGGTCTGCATTCAGAGTTTGGAGATACTGATCAAGATTCGGCGTTAATTCCCAAATCTGATTGACATAAGAACATAGTGATGATAGCGTCTTGAATTCAACAGATGTTAATTCCCCAATTTGCTTTTCATTAACCGGGACATCGGAATGGCTAATGAATTTGAGTAGTTCACTCGTATCTTGATCTGATATTTGAATACAGCTAAAAGGGAATAGAGAGAATGTACCCATTGTAAGCCCCATTTTCACCAATTTGCGCCGATCCATATCTATTTTATTCATACCTAAATTTTTAAATCCATTATTGAATTTTTATTTCGCTGCTTGACCGGGTAATTGATCGGATCTCGGTATCGTCGCCAAGCATTTCCCATCTTATTAAAGGCATAGGCATAACGCCAAATGATAGGAATTTATCAATGAATTCCTTAATTATAAAATCATCACCTTTCATTACTGCATAGTCCCGAAATAACTTCATAAAGTAGGCCTTGCCTGTCACAACATTACTATGAAATCCACCCGGATTTCGAAGGTTGGATTGCATCTCGAAGTAAACTACTTCCTCATCTTCTTTTGTCCAGCCTCTAGGCATTATTTCAGCACAGAGCTTTCTGGCTTCAGCCAAATTAATTTCGTTGGCATGCATCTTCATATCTGGCACAGATAAGCTCATGTGTGAAGCATTCATGAGATACTCCATTTCTCTACCCTTTTGGGGACGTTCATCTAAGGCACCTGCCTGCATTAGTCCTTCCTCCATCCATACGGCCCAACCCTCCAGACGCATCGAGCCCATATTG
>CAZPCL010000116.1:0-3330 GCA_964585105.1 uncultured Methylobacillus sp. | reverse complement strand
TCTCTACTTTAAGCATAAAATTTACTGCGTTAATCATTCCACGAACTTCCGGGGTATCTTTTAGTTCAACTGTGTGATGCATTTTTTTTAAACCTAATCCAACTACGGTTCCCTTTTGCGAAGCCGTTCTTCCAATTAAACTTTTAATTAATGTCACTTTTATCTTGTCCTTAGCCATAAAATTAACCTCTTATCTCTTCAACCGTTTTACCTCTTTTAGCCGCTATTGTTGCAGGACTGTTAGTCGAAGCTAATCCATTTAGTGTAGCTCTAACAACATTGTATGCATTAGCAGATCCGATACATTTTGCAGTTATGTCTGTAATACCCATCACCTCAAAAATTGCTCTCATTGCTCCGCCAGCAATAATACCTGTTCCCTCTGAAGCTGGCTGAATTAAGACTTTTGCTGCACCATGTCTTCCAATAACAGAATGATGTAAAGTTCCGTTCACAAGATCAACTTTTACCATACCTCTTTTTGCTTCATCCATTGCTTTTTGAACTGCTAAAGGTACTTCTCTTGCCTTACCTTTACCCATTCCAACAGCACCATCCCCATCCCCCACTACTGCCAAAGCTGCAAAACTCATAATACGGCCACCTTTAACAACTTTAGTGACTCTATTAACGTTAATCATTTTCTCTCTTAATCCGTCAGTCTGGTTTTGGTAGTCTGCTTTTTTATTATCTTGTGCCATCTTGTTTCCTAAAATTGTTAGAAGGTTAAGCCATTTTCTCTAGCAGCTTCAGCTAAAGCTTTAATTCGGCCATGGTATTTAAATCCTGAGCGATCAAAAGCAACAACTTTAATGCCTGCTTTAACAGCCTTCTCAGCAATTCTTTTACCAATTTCCACTGCAGCTTCTTTATTACTAGTATTTTTTAATTTCTTTTTTACATCAGCCTCTAATGTTGATGCGGCTGCAAGAACTTTATTGTTCTTTCCATCTATAATCTGAGCATATATATTTGTATTTGAGCGATGAACTGTTAACCGCGTTATATTTAATTCTGCAATCTTAGCTCTTGTTTTACGAGCTCTTCTTAATCTTATGTTTTCATTAGTCATCATTCAACCTCTAAGTTTTTTTAGCTTCTTTAATTACTACATGTTCATCAGCGTAACGAACACCTTTACCCTTGTAAGGTTCTGGCGGTCTGTATGCTCTAATTTCTGCTGCAACCTGCCCTATCATTTGCTTGTTTGAGCTTTTTAAAACAATTTCTGTTGGGCTTGGTGTTTGAGCAGTTACACCATCTGGTAATTGATGGTTAACGGGATGAGAAAAACCAAGCTCAAGATTAACTTTATTTCCTTGAACGGCTGCTTTATACCCAACACCTATTAATGTTAATTTTTTCTCAAAACCTGAAGAAACTCCGATCACCATATTTTGAACCAGTGATCTAATCGTTCCTGACATTGCCTTTGAAAATTTCGCTGTTCTTGTTGCTTCAAAGGTAATAATATTCTCTTCTTTTTTTATTTTAACATCGCCTGTTAACTCTTGTTTCAGCTCCCCTAATGGGCCCTTAACTGTGATCTGATCTACTACTATATTTACCTCTACCTTTTCTGGAATAACTACTGGGTTTTTTGCAATACGTGACATTATTTTCTCCTAAGACACATAACAAAGTACTTCGCCACCAATTCCGGCAGCCCTTGCTTTAATGTCAGTCATAACACCCTTGGAAGTCGTTACAATAGCAACTCCAAGCCCATTCATTACTCGCGGAAGGTTATCACTTCCTTTATAAACTCTCAAACTAGGCTTACTAACTCTTTCGATTGTTTCAATAACAGGTTGGCCAGCATAGTATTTCAAATCTATATTCAGTAATGGTTTACCATCGTTTGCAGTAATACCAAAACCCTCAATATATCCTTCAGCTTTCAAAACATTAGCAATTGATTGTTTAACCTTAGATGCTGGCATGGACACTGTGACTTTATTTCTCATTTGGCCATTTCTAATTCGGGTTAACATATCTGCGATTGGGTCATGCATACTCATATTTTTTCCCCTTTACCAGCTTGCTTTAGTAATGCCAGGAACTTCGCCAGCTAACATAAGCTCGCGTAGACTACCTCTAGCAATACCAAATTTACTATAAACACCTCTTGGGCGACCTGTTAAAGCACATCTATTTCTTAATCTGACTGGACTTGAATTACGAGGTAAATTTTGAAGTTTACTTCTAGCTTCAGCTCGATCTTCTCTTGAAGCACTAGAATTATTGATAATTTCATTCAATGCTAGACGTTTAGCTTTAAACTTTTCAACCATTTTTCTTCTTTTTTCTTCACGTTTAGTCATACATAATTTAGCCATAATTATTTCTCTCCCTGCTGAGTTTCTTCTACTAGAGCAGCAGTATCTACTTGAACTTCTGCAACTGGTTTTCTAAATGGAAAACTAAATGATGTTAATAGTGCAGTTGCTTCTTCATCAGTTTTAGCCGTAGTTGTAATTGTAATATTCATTCCTCTTAACTTATCTATCTTGTCATACTGAATTTCTGGAAAAATTATTTGCTCTTTAATTCCCATATTAAAATTACCGCGACCATCGAATGACTTTGCTGATAATCCCCTAAAATCTCTTTCCCTAGGAATGGCAATATTAATTAATCGATCTAAAAAGGTATACATATTTGACTTTCTTAATGTCACTTTACAACCAACTGGGTAATCATCTCTAATTTTAAAAGCTGCTATTGATTTCTTAGATAAAGTTACAATTGGTTTTTGACCAGCTATTTTTTCCATATCACCAACCGCGTTGTCCATTACCTTTTTATCTTCAACGGCATCTCCAACACCCATATTTAGTGTAATCTTAGTAATTCTTGGCACCTCCATTACAGAACTGTATTTAAATTGTTTTGTAAGCTCTTTTACAACAGTGTCAAAATAAAATTGTTTTAGTCTTGCCATATTTTTTTCCTAAACGTCGATTGCTTCTTGATTAGATTTAAAAATTCTAATTTTTTTACCATCTTTCAATGTTTTGAATGTAACTTTGTCAGCTTTTGAGGTCACATTATTAAAAATAGCAATATTAGAAATGTCTAAAGGCATTTCTTTACTTATAATGCCGCCTTGTTCGCCTTTGCCTGGATTCGGCTTTGTAGTCTTCTTAACCATATTTAGACCTTCAACTACTACACGTTTTTCGTCTATAAGATTAGATACGATTCCTTGTTTTCCTTTATCTTTTCCAGTATTTATAATTACTTTATCGCCTTTGCGAATTTTATTCACTTTGATACTCCTAAATAACTTCTGATGCTAGAGAAACAATTTTCATAAATTTTTCTGTT
>CAZPCL010000115.1:0-3363 GCA_964585105.1 uncultured Methylobacillus sp. | reverse complement strand
CCGACCCAAGCAATCTTTCTAAAAAATTAAATCCAATTAATCAAGTTACCTCTGGCTCCATTGTTTATTGGTTACCTAACTCTACCCAACTGACACAAATTGCTTTAGATACAAAAGTAGAGATGAATATAGCAGGGGTGGTGAATCGTGTCAGATTGGAACAATCTTTTACTAATCCCTCTAGCGAGTGGGTCGAAGGGGTTTATGTCTTTCCCTTGCCTGAAGACTCAGCAGTTGATCGATTGACGATGCATATTGGTAATCGAGTTTTGGAAGGTCAAATCAAAGAAAAAGAGCAAGCACGTAAAATTTATCAAGCAGCCAAAAAGGCGGGTAAGAAAGCCTCATTAATTGAACAGCAGCGCCCTAATATTTTTACTGCCAGCGTGGCCAATATTCCTCCAGGTGAAAGCATAACTATTGTCATTGAATACCAACAATCTGTCCTCATAGATAATGATAAGTTCTCCATTCGATTCCCTATGGTGGTAAGCGATCGATATGTTCCCGGCATAGAAATAGCTACTCCGACTGATGCCCTGGGCCTATCCCCTAATACCCATCGAGTGACTGATGCTTCTAAAGTCACCCCACCCAGCGACCCTTATGTTGATAGACCTATTAGTATCAATATTAATTTAAAGGCAGGTTTTAAGACAGATAAGATTGAGTCAACGTATCACAATATTAGCATCGTCGATGTGGACGAAAAACACAAACATATTGCATTAAACAAACGCACAGAATTGCAAAGAGACTTTGAATTGGTTTGGGCGCCTATTGCCAACTTACAACCTGAGCTAGCAGTATTTACTCAGAAAAAAGATGATCAACATTACTTGATGGTGATGGCTGCCCCTGTCAAAAAATCCATATTTAACGCACCCAAAACCCCAAGGGAGGTAATTTTTATTATTGATTCTTCGGGCTCGATGCAAGGGTCCTCCATGGAGCAAGCTAAACAGGCATTGATTGGAGCAATTTCACGACTCGATGGAAGAGACCGCTTTAATATCATTGATTTTGATGATCAATTTACCCCATTATTTACTGAAGCTATGCCTGCAATTCATATTAATAAAAATAGCGGTATTCAATTTACTAAGGGCCTAGATGCTGACGGAGGGACTGAGCCCCTTGAAGCCATTAAGTATGCATTTAACTCAAGGAAGCAAGAGGGTCGTAATTTATTAAGGCAAATTATCTTCTTAACGGATGGGCAGGTTTCTAATGAACATGAAATTATCGATACGGTTAAGCAATACATCCACCAGGATAAGTTTTTTACGATTGGTATTGGTTCTGCACCCAACTCTTATTTGATGACTAAATTGGCTGATTATGGAAGAGGGTCTTTTACCTACATTGGCAAGTTAAATGAAGTGCGTACTAAAATGTCAGAACTTTTTACTAAGCTAGAGTCTCCAGCACTGACTAATATTAAACTCATGCTTCCTTCTCAGATTAAGGCAGAGCAAGCCTATGATGTCATACCTGACCTCTATGCTGGAGAAACTATTACCGCAGTATTTAAATTAGATGCATTGCCTGCCACCCTAAACATTACTGGTAAGACTACAAGGGGTGATTTTAATGAAACTATTGATATAAGCCAAGCCAGTGAGGCCATAGGTGTAGATGTACTTTGGGGACGTCGAAAGCTTGAAACACTTATCGATCAATATAATGGATTATGGGATGATGAAGCAAGGGATTATGCACGTATCGTTATTACTAAACTGGCGCTAGATTATCATCTGGTTTCTAAGTTTACTTCATTGGTTGCCATAGACGTGACACCATCAAGACCGGGATTAGAACATCTCGCTACAAAAGCCGTCACTAAAAAAATGGACCTTTCCATGTTCAAGCCTAGGCAAGTAGCTTATAAAACACAAACCTCAACAAATGCTAATCTGTGGATGCTGATAGGCCTTATTCTTATGGTAATCGCGACGCTTCTGCGTAACAGGCGAAAAAAATGTTCAAGATAATGCTGCTTTTAATGGGCTTAGCTTCCTTTGCATACGGAGCTTATTTACCGGTCAAAGCAGAGCTTAGTCAATTATTAATCCGTCATGCCTGGGAGAAATCGATTGATACTGGAGCACCCATAAAACCATGGGGCTGGGCTGACATGCATCCAGTCATGCGTTTACAGTCAGCAAAACACCAACAAGATTTAATTGTATTGGCGGGTGACACCGGCAACGTGCTTGCTTTTGCTCCAGGCTTAAGTTCAATTACCTCACAAAATAATCCGTCATCAACTTGGTTAATATCAGGGCACCGAGATACCCATTTTACTTTCTTAAGAGATATTGCAGTCGGAGATTTAATAACCACCACCCAACTTGACCAAAAAAGGAGGTCTTTTAAGGTGAGCGACATAGATGTTATTGATATTTCAAAACAGAAGATAAGTATCAGCGACCATCAGTCAGAATTAAAATTAGTAACTTGCTATCCCTTTGATGCAATTATCTCCGGAGGTTCACTTCGCTATGTAGTGACAGCATCTTTTGTCTCGCTTTTAACATGAATAAATTAGCCTACCTAAATGCGATGCTAAAAAAATCAATTATTTTATTTGAAAATAATGGTTTTGATCTATCGGGCATAAAAAAAAATATAAAACTACAATGTCGTGGTGTAAGAAAAAAAATAGATGGCTATTATGAGGTAATTGATGATAATAATTTTGATTTAAATGAAGAAAATAATTATAGATATTATCCAAATAGAGAAATCCATAAAATTGTTATTAGTTCTAAAATTGATAATGGCCTTCGTGCAGCTGAAACATTAATTCACGAATTATGTCATGCAGTCCAATATGAATTACATGGGTATGATTGTCAGCCACATGGTAAGGAGTTTAAAGCAATAGCCTTTAGTGTTGGCTTAGATGGAAGTAGACCAACGTCTACGCCTGCTTTACCTGTTCTTGAAGCACAAATTGAAGAATGGGAAGTAGAACTCGGCACTTATCCTCATCCTAGTTCATCATTCGAGCAAATAGAAAATTTAATAATTAATATTATTAATTATGGTGGTTGTGCTTATCTATTAGTTTTAGCTTTTAAAATAATTAATCCAGAATATAGCCTGACTTTTAATTACATTGATCGTCTACCTAATGTAATTGAGTTTTACCATATGGAAGGTTGGAAGAATTTCGATTTCTTCATCCTTTTTTAGTAAATAGTTATTTGTATCAAAGGAATAAGTAAAGCTGAAATGAATAGATTGATTTAAAAATATTAAATGAGGATAAGTCTTATATAGAAACAAAAATAGGAATAAAGTATTGATAGGGGGAAATCAATGACAATAAAAGCACGCGAAATTGCAACTGAAGTG
>CAZPCL010000114.1:0-3427 GCA_964585105.1 uncultured Methylobacillus sp. | reverse complement strand
CTCCAACGGCCTTTTGTTTGAAATAGATAATATTATCTATCTCAAACAGCATTGTGATGATTTTAGTCGAAATATCAGCATATTCATTATTATGAAAGCTATTTCTAACCCAAGATTCACAAGTCTGTATGGGCTCACGAACCATCATGACCCAGTTAGCACCAGGAACTGATTGTACAAAATTTAGTTTTGCGTAATTATCTGGGTTATGGATATGATAAAAAATTAAATTTTTAAGCTTATGAACTTTCAAAGCCTTCTCATAGGCCATGTGTACTAATTTAAAGAAAATACTAGCGTCAAGACAATCATGAAGATCCATCAGGCGCTTTAGTTCTAACCTAAATAAGGCTTTATCGACCCTAAGTACTTCGTCTTGTTGACCTCCAAGATTAGCCATCCCCTCTTTTTGACCCAAATTAGCAACTAGCTTTCTACTTTTTGATTCAATTGGGTTTTGAGCTGTGGCATCAAATAAGACTTCGTAGATTGTAATAAAACGATCTACCATCTTGCCCCATCCACCTGAAACTATCGTATCCCACGTGGAATAATTAAAGAACTCACTGAAATAAATACTAGGCATTGTAGATACTTCTGGATGTCCATCAATAAGGCTGTGGAGTAGGCCTGTGCCACTCCTCCCAAAATGAACTAGTGCCACTGTCTTATCAGGTCCAAATGCCTGAGGAAGAGGCTTTCTTGTCGTTACTTTTGGATTTCTTATGATTATATTGTCCGCTTTACTTAAAAGACTAGACACTTCATTTAGAGCACTTTCAGCATTCCCTCCCCCTATGGATAGACTAAAATTCAAAACAGATTGTGAAATCTGAGAGTACATAGAATGTGCCTTCAAATTCATTGTCGATAGGAGTTCTTCTGTATTTGGAATTTTTAACTTCATCGCTTGGAGTGGGAATAACAGATTATACCAGGCACCTTCATAATCTGGTTTAATCTCTAGAGCTTTTTTGTAGCTTCCTATAGCGGCCTCTAAATCACCCTTTTCCTTTAGGGCATTACCCATATTATAATAGGCCTCAGCATAATCAGGTTTTATCTTTAAAGCCTCTTGGTAGTTGTCGATGGCGGCCTTTGCATTCCCATTATTCTCCAGCAGAACAGCCATATTGTTATAAGCCTTAGCATAGTTAGGATTGATTTTTAGAGCCTCTTGATAGCTACTGATGGCGGCCTCAACGTCACCCATGTCCTGCAGTGCATTACCCATGTTATTATAGGCATTAGCATAGTCAGGCTTGATCTTCAAAGCTTTTTTGAAGCTAACTATAGCGGCCACCACGTCGCCCTTATTCCTCAGAGCATTCCCCATATTATTGTAAGCCTCAGCATAGTCAGGCTTGGCCTTTAACGCCAGTTTGTAGCTGTCTATAGCCAACTCTGGATCACCCTTTTTCTGCAGGAGACTACCTATATTGTAATAAGCTTTAGCAAAATTAGGACTAATTTTTAGAGCCTGTTTATAACTATTAATGGCGGCCTCTAGGTCACCCCTCTCATCTAGCGCAGCACCTATATTATAATGGGCATCCGTATAGTCAGGTTTAATCTTCAGAGCCTGTTTGAAGCTATCTATGGCGGACTCTAGGTCACCCTTATTCTTGAGGGCAATACCCATATTGCAATAAGCCTCACCATAGTCAGGCTTAATCTTTATAGCCTGCCTATAACTGCCTATTGCGGCCTCTAGGTCGCCCTTATCCTGCAGGGCAGCACCCATATTATTATATGCATCCGCATAGTCAGGTTTGATCTTTAGTGCCTGTTTGTAGCTGTCTATGGCAGCATCAAAATGCCCCAACATTGCATTAATAGCGCCCTGAATATTATACAGAATCAATGATTGAGGAAACTGCAACAGCAATTGCTTGGAATTGTCCAAAGCCAGTTGAAGTTGCCCATGTTGATAGAGGTTGATCAAATGCTGCTGCTGGGCTTGCGATGGCTCTTTAATCTTTGACGCTTTGCCAATAAACCCACCGGATAAAGATTTAATCCCATCAAGAGCTCGTTTGTTCTTTGGAAATCTAGCAAGAATATCACTATAAATGAGTTTGGATTCCTCAGCAGATCCTGCTTTGGCTGTCTTCTTTGCAAGTCTTATCGCTTGATCAAGCTTTAAGCTGTCTAGGACATTAGGCCTCAGCGGGTTCTGACCATCAATTGGGGAGTCAGCTTCTTGAATCTTGCCAGCTTTATCAGTTTCAATATATTTCTCTAGGGTTTTTTCTGAGGAAAGTTCCATGGGTTATTCCAAGATTTAATTACTGGTATAGGGCTATTTGTAAGACTTTAAAACCTATTAATTTGCTAAGTATGGCATCAGAATTGATCGTTTAACTCATTTTTAATCTTGACTTGACACCAACGAACTTACATCTAAATCAAGGTAATTCTAACCCTTGTAGTCATGCAATTAGGGTTAGAATAACAAGGTGAAACTTCAGCCAAATAAAGTTGCTGCTTTAGCATCACTTTAAATCATACGATAGAGTAAAGCAGATCTTCCAGATGAATTTAAGCATTAGAAAGGCCAGATTTTATAGAACAGCTTAGTGCCCCAACCGGCTTTGGTCGCGTCCACATAATCGCCGTCGCCACTGTAGCTAATTTCTGCATTAGCGATGCGCTTGGATAACACTGTGTTGTCAGGTTGCACATCTTCTGAGCGAATCATACCCGAAATCTGGATGAATTCATTACCGTCGTTCAAGGCGATCATCTTTTCACCCCGAATGATCAAGTTACCGTTAGTCAGTGCCCGCACCACGGTGGCCGATATGTCCCCACCTAAGGTATTAGACTGTTTCACCTCACCACTGCCTGTGTTATCGATGCTACTGGTCGTAAAGGCAGTCCCTAGGGTTGTATCACCGATGCCTATACCCGGCACAGCCGTGTTGTTGGCTTTACGTGAGGTGACATTGCTGGCACTCTTTTCTGACAGGGTTTTTTCGCGCAAGATAATGGTGATGATGTCACCCACACGATAGGCCTTGCGGTCACCAAATAGACCATCGTTAATGCCACCTGAATAAATCGACCCATCGGCCACGGTTTTTTCAATGATCGCAGCGGGTAAAACAGGTGAGAAATCACTGGTTTTAACCGGCATCGCGTTGCTGCCACAGGCACTCACAAACAAGCAGGCCAGAACTAACGTTCCTAGTTTGGGTGCCTGCTGATGTATTAATGTTAATTTAGCCATTGGATTCACCTGTTTCAATCATCTAATTTTATTTAAGTGGTTTAATTAAGTGGATTTAATCACTTGTGTTTAAAGGTTGTTGTTAATAAAGCGCAACATGCCATCTGCAGCCGATATGGCTTTAGAGTTCACTTCATACGCACGCTGGGTTTCAATCATGTTCACCATCGATTCAACCACGTTAACGTTAGACGC
>CAZPCL010000113.1:0-3462 GCA_964585105.1 uncultured Methylobacillus sp. | reverse complement strand
CACAATCTTTAAATCACTATAAAGTTTCAAAAGATCAAAAAAATAATGAGACCATCAGCAAAATAAACCTTCTTGATGAAAGTGGGAGGGTTAAAGAGCTTGCTAGAATGCTTGGCGGGGTTGAGATAACAGAAGCCACCATAGACCATGCTAAAGAATTACTTAATTAAACTTTATGGCATTTAGCAATATTTTCTGTACCACCTAGCCTACAACTACAAGGGTTTTTTGTACAATCTGCATATATATATAACGTATGCTCGATAATTCTAAAACCATTTTTTTCAGCAATCATGTTTTGTCTCTTTTCAATTTCGTCATCAACAAATTCTTTGATAAACCCACATTGAAGACATACAATATGATCATGATGTATTTTATCATTAAGCTCAAAAACAGCTTTGTCACTTTCGAAATGATGACGGATTAAAATTCCTGACTGCTCAAATTGTGTTAAAACTCTATAAATAGTTGCAAGCCCAACTTCTTCGCCTGTCTTTAGCATTATTTTAAATATATCTTCAGCAGACAGATGCTGGTCCTTATTCTTTTCAAATATACTAAGCACTTTAAGTCTTGGAAGGGTCGCTTTAAGGCCTGTTTTTTTTAGATCATCATGTTCTTTCATACTCACATAACTCCAAAATTAAATTAAATTAACTTAATATTTAACATGTTATATTATGAGACTATGCAAATAAAGACATATATTCATGATTATTTTTTAATTTTCTTATTATTTAATCTGATGTCCTGTTCCTCATTAGATTCAGTCCCTGAATTTTTACCTAAGGTATATAAAATTGATATACAGCAAGGTAACGTGATATCTTCTGAAATGTTAATGAAGCTCAAGCCAGGAATGACAAAAGCGCAAGTACGTTTTGTTCTAGGAACCCCATTAATTAAAGATACTTTCCATAAAGGTAGATGGGATTATATATATGTAATGAGAGTGAACGATATAGTGCTTGAAAAAAGACATGTCATTTTAAACTTTGTCGATGAACTATTAAAAAATATAACTGGTGAGGTTATACCAAAAAAAGGTAATAATGAGGGTAATGTACCCGGTAAAGAAACAGAACTTTCTAAACCAGAGAGTTTACCTTTGTTAGTTGAAGATGAAAAATTGCCGACTGAGATTGTTTTACCAGAATCTGTAGATACCTCGGAATCTATAAATGAGGCAATCAAGCAAGACATTATTGACTCTCTTCCAGAGAAAGATGATGCTGGTTACTTTGATATTTTATTGGAAAAAATAGGATTTTAATTACATGAGAAACCCTTTAAAAATAGTTGTTGTTGGAGCATCTGGAAAGATGGGACAAACCCTGATAAAACAAATTTTAGCTGATTCTGATTTATTACTCATTGGAGCAGTAGATCTCCCGTCTTGTGGCATTTTAGGTATGGATGCTGGATCATTAATTGGCATTAAAACAGGTGTTATGATTGATGTTGATTTTGATTCTGTGATAAAAAAAGGTGATTTCGTAATAGATTTTACAAGGCCTGAGGCTTCAATAGCTTATTTGCAGACATGCATTAAAAATAATGTTAAGTATATTATAGGTACAACCGGGTTTTCAGACGATGAAAAAGAGAAAATTTCTCAGGCAGCTAAAGATATTTCAATTTGTTTCGCACCTAATATGAGTGTGGGGGTTAATTTATTAGTCTCATTAGTCGAAGATGCCACAAAAGTTCTTCACGAAGATTTCGATATGGAAATTATTGAGTCACACCATAGTGAAAAAATAGATGCACCATCAGGAACAGCAATTAGATTGGGAGAGGCTATAGCAAAAACTGCAAATTTAAACCTTAAACAAAATGGAGTTTATCATCGCGAAGGCAATACAGGTAGGCGTAAAAAGAATGAAATTGGTTTTTCTACCATTCGGGGCGGAGATATTGTTGGCGACCATACAGTATTGTTCGCAGGGGATGGTGAGCGAATTGAGCTAACACATAAAGCTGGAAGTAGATCTACCTTTGCAATAGGTGCCATCAAAGCAGTTAAATTTTTATCAAATCAAGATACTGGTTTGTTTGATATGATGGATGTATTAAATTTAAAAAAATAAGCAATATTTTTCAAATTTTAAATTGTAGTAAAGTTACGAATGATTTATAATATCTTAGACGGGCGGACCTAAAACCACCCGTTTGTTGTATCTACTAGATAATTTACATTGGAGAATTTACTTGTCGTCTAAATTGCCGGCCATACTAGCGCTTGCAGATGGAACAAAGTTTCGAGGCACTTCAATTGGTATTAAAGGCTCTGTTGTTGGCGAGGTAGTTTTTAACACCTCAATGACCGGTTATCAAGAAATACTCACAGATTCTTCCTATACAGAACAAATTATTACTTTTACTTACCCTCATATTGGAAATACCGGGGTGAACTCGGAAGATTTAGAATCAGAGAAAGTACGGGCGAAAGGTCTAATTATTCGAGATTTACCGATAATTTATTCAAACTTCAGAGCCACTATGTCTTTATCAGAATATCTTAAAAGTCAAAAAATAGTTGGTATATCAGAAATTGATACAAGAGCATTAACGCAATATTTAAGAATTAATGGATCTCAGTCTGGTTGTATTATGGCTGGCACTATTGATGAAAAAGAAGCCGTAAAAAAAGCTCAATCCTTTATTGGAATTGCTGGAATGGATCTTGCCAGCGTTGTCTCAACTCAAAAAAAATATATAGCTAAAGATGGGGAATGGTTGCTTGGTGAAGGCTATCAAAAATTACCTAAGCCTAAGTACCATGTGGTTGCCTATGATTTTGGAATTAAGAGAAATATATTGAGAATGCTTAACTCAAGAAATTGTAAAATAACTGTTGTTCCAGCAAAGTTTTCAGCAAAAGATCTCTTGGCTTTAGAGCCTGATGGTGTTTTTTTATCAAATGGACCAGGAGATCCTGAACCATGTGATTACGCTATTGACAATATTAAAGTTATTTTAGAAAAGAAATTACCTATATTTGGTATTTGCTTAGGTCATCAATTATTAGCCCTTGCAAGTGGAGCAAAAACTTTAAAAATGAAATTTGGACATCATGGTGCGAATCATCCTGTTCAGGATAAAAAAACAGGAAAAGTTTTCATAACAAGTCAAAACCATGGGTTTACTGTTGACACCAAATCCCTTCCTACGAATCTTGAAATCACTCACGTTTCATTATTTGACAAGACACTTCAAGGCATTAGTCGGACAGATGCCCCAGCATTTAGCTTCCAAGGACATCCTGAAGCTAGCCCTGGGCCTTCGGAAATGGATTATTTGTTTGATCAATTCATCAATATGATGAAAGGTAATAAATGACTAAACGTACAGACATAAAATCAATTCTTATTATTGGTGCAGGTCCCATTATCATTGGTCAGGCATGTGAATTTGATTATTCTGGTGCTCAAGCCTGCAAGGCGTTGATGGAGGAGG
>CAZPCL010000112.1:0-3530 GCA_964585105.1 uncultured Methylobacillus sp. | reverse complement strand
AAATTTTACCATTAATCTTTAGATTAATTTTTTTCTTAACCAAATCTGTTACAGACTTTTTTATGCCATCTCCATTGCTGGTAAAATAATTAGCCTCATTAAATGAACCAATATTGAATTTGTTGTAACTCCAAAATATATTTTTATTAAATGCTGTATCTAATTGATCTAGGTCGATGTAGAGCATAGATATTTGGTATTTAAAATTATGTTTCTTTGGTAAATGTCTTGAGTGCGTTATTGTGCCTTTATAGATTGAATGCATTTAAATTTTTACATCCTTAAAGAGTTTTATTGCATCATACGCACTTTTAATCCCATCTTCATGAAATCCATTGCCCCAATAAGCTCCCGCAAAACTTGTTCTATTATTCGCAGAAATTAAATCAAATTTATTTTGAGCTTCTATTGATTTAATCGAGAATAGGGGGTGTTCGTAAGTAATTTTTTTTAAAATTTTATTTGGATTAATATTCCCACTGTCATTTAATGTTACGAGGATTGTTTGATCTGATTTAAGATTTTGAAGAATATTCATATTGTATGTCAATGCAATTGGTGCATCATTAGCATTGTCAATATTATAATTCCATGCTGCCCACGATAACTTATTTTTTGGCATTACTGATTCATCAGTATGGAGCGTCACTTCATTTCTAGAATAGGGGATCGATGATAACACTTCCTTTTCATTGTCTGATGGATCTTTAATAATTTTGAGTGCCTCATCGCTGTGACATGCAAAAAATATATAATCAAAGGTTTCAACACCCTCTGAGTGTGTTACCTCAACTGAATTTTTATTTCTCCTTACAGAATTTACTGCACAATTCAGCTTAATATTTTTTTTTATTGAAGCAGTTAGCTTCTTAACGTACTCTTTCGATCCATTGCTAATTGTTAACCATTGTGGACGATCATTAACATTTAACATTCCGTGGTTATTAAAAAATTTAATGAAGAATAATGCTGGAAATTTAAGCATTGCATCAATGTTAGATGACCAAATTGCTGAGCCCATAGGTAATATATAGTTCATTCTAAAATATTCAGAAAAATTATTTTCATTTAAAAATGTCTCGAGTGATATTTTACTTTTACTTGAAAGCAGGCTTAATGAGATCTTATTAAATTTTATGATCTCATAAATCATTTTTATAAACTTATAATTAAGGATATTTTTTCTTTGAGAAAATAGGGTATTTATTGTTGTCCCATTATATTCAAAGTTTTTTTCTTTTGAACATACGCTAAAGCTCATGTCGCTTTTTTCATATTTAACATTTAAATTATTTAGCAGCTCTGTAAATAGAGGGTATGTTTTTTTATTAAAAACTATAAAGCCAGTGTCTACACTAAACTTTTTGTTCTGTATGATAATTTCATGAGTATGCGAATGCCCGCCTATTCTGTTATTTTTTTCAAAAAGAGTAATGTTGTGTTCTTTTGATAGGCTGTAAGCTAGGCTATTACCTGAAATCCCCGATCCAACAATAGCAATTTTCATATACTTTAACGTTTAATTTTATTAGATTCTCTAATATTGCTGGAAACAGTTCTGATGTTCCAAATAATTCCAAAGAAAGATAAAAGTTTAAGGAGGTAATAGGTAATATCAATTTCCCACCAATAAAACCCTTGATTTGCTGACCCAGGGAAATGATGATGATTGTTGTGCCAGCCTTCACCAAATGTGAGTAATGCAACCAGAAAATTATTACGACTTGAATCTTTAGTGTTGTATCTTCTATTACCCCATAAGTGGGCAACAGAATTTACGAGGAAAGTAGCATGATAAAGAAGTATTGTGGAAACGATAAACCCCCAGCTTAAAATTTGAAAACCACTCGTATTAAGTTCTGGATGATTACTATTAACATATTCACCAAAATAAAATAAACCAAAACAGGTGACAATAGGAACTAAGATATCAAATCTATCGACTAACCTTAATTCTGGAAACCTAGATAATTCTTTTACGAGTTTGGTATGGGTTATAAAGTTTGCTTTAGATAAAAACCAGCCAGTGTGACTCCACAAGAAACTGTGAGCCTTTGGGGAATGTTGGTCTTTCTCGGTATCAGAATGCATGTGATGCCCTCTATGATGAGCTGCCCACCATATAGGACCTCTCTGAACAGCCGACGCACCAATAATAGCAAAAATAAATTGGGTAAATCTACTTGTTTTAAAGGTTTTATGTGAAAAATATCTATGATAAAAACCGGTTATGGCAAACATACGAATAGCAAACATCAATAAACATATTAACAAAGCAAAGCTGCTAAACCCAACATAAAATACAGATAATATTGATGCGTGTATTAAGAAGTATGGGATAGCCCTTGCCCAATCGATTTGTTTGCTATTGAATGTCTTAGATAGATAGCTTTTTTCAACGATTGAATTATCAAACCAACCAATGAAATATTTAAATATTTTAATTGATATATTCATCGATGTTTGGTTAGTTGCAGTTGATTTTTATCATAACCCATAAGTGAAATCATTTTGATAAGTCTCTCTAGCTCCTGCTTCGGAATAATTTTTTTTCTGGACATTAGCCAAACATAATCAAGAGCATCTCTTGCTACAATGGTTGTTTGATAATCCTCATCCAAATATACAATTTTATATTGGGCTTTGATCGGCCATATAAACTGCATACCCCACAAGGCGTTATTTGAACCAGGAATTACAAATCCTTTTGGCTTGTAGGTTTTTAACGACCCATCAAAAGATCCTTGATTAAATGTAAATGTCGTAGCAATTGTTCCATCGTCATTAAGCTTGTAGGATTCTTTTGCGTTAAATGCATCTTTTTCAATAAATGTTGGGATATTAGCAATAACATACCAATCACCCATAAATTTATCAATATCAACTGATTTAACTAGCTCAATTTTGTTTGTATTCATTGTGCATCCAAAAAGTATAAAAATAATAAAAAATGTTTTAATAACAGTCATTTATATCCATTTATTAAATTAATTTATATATAAGATCGCCAATAGGTGTCGGTGATTTTAATCCTATTAGGCTCATATTATCGTCATACCAAACATCAATTATAAATACTTCATCCCCATCTTTATTAGCTTGGATTGTATAATGGTTGCTGGTAATTTCTCGGCCTCGAACATTTTTTGCTTCAATGCCAATATTTTTAATTACTACATCTAACCATTCGGCATCCTGTGAGTTCATTAACTTTTTTTGGCTTAGTATTTTGGGGTTCCAATAAGCAAAAGTCATAATACATTCTGGCAGAGTCTTTTTTATACCATTTGATGATACTGTCAATTTACCATTTATTTTAGCACCACTTACATTAAAAAGATCACCATCATCATTAGTTTTACTTTCAATTGATTTCAAACAGTCTTTATTCCATGTTTCTTTACTTTCGTGTTTGTAAACAATATTCATAAACATAAATTTAAATTTAAATTTTGCAAGGCTATGGGATTCGCTATTCACTTGCTCAAATGTATGTTTTCCAATAATTTCATCATTTAAAATTACATCAA
>CAZPCL010000111.1:0-3569 GCA_964585105.1 uncultured Methylobacillus sp. | reverse complement strand
GGTTAGGAGAGGAGGAGAAGGGGTGAGGGGGTTCAGGGGAAAGGGAGGGGTAACATAGGGGAGATGTGTTGATGTGAGGGAGGTTGATGTGGGAGCGTATGGGTGTGGGGTATGTAGGCGGTTGAGGTGAGAATGTAATTAAGGAATAAACGGTGGAGATGAAAGTGAGGGTGTTAGAATCTGCCACTGGGAAGGGGATGAGGGTGACAAGGTGAGTAAGGTGACTAAAGGTGAGTAAGGTGAGTAAGGTGACAAGGTGACTAACCCTAACCCTAACCAGGGACAAGGTGAGTTGGGCACAACAAGGCTTGGTGGCCTGCGGGCGGCCGCAGCGTAGCGTCTTGGCAGGAACCAGCGTCCCCTTGGCTACGCACAGACGCACGCAGCCGTCTTCATTGATCCATGTCTCGGGTAGGGCCGGCCTGGAAAAGTGAGGTGGGTGTGTGAGTGGCCAGATGATTTGACCTCGAGCTCGGGTGGGGTTTATAGTCCAGAGCCTGGCTGAGGGATCAACGGCTGGACGAGTAGGAGGGTAACGATGAGGCGAGGGTCATAGGTTCGACCTCAAGGTGTGGCTGACCAGTCGAATGATGGCGGGTGCTCGCGAAAGAGCACGAGCCATGGCCCAAGGCTGCCGGCGGTGTTGTTGAGGATGCGGTACTGGCCGCCGCCCATGCTCTCAGGTGCTCGGTTCCAGAAGCCCTCGGAGCGCTTGTTGATAAAGCATGCCGCTAGCTCAGCTGTCAGGGCGCAAATCCGGTCAAACGGCACCATGATGGACTCCTTGCAGTTGCCACAGAACTTGTGCTTAAAGTTGTGCTTGCCCGGCACGAAATGGGGCACGCACGTGGCGCCGCCGTGGAGCTGAGCTCCCCAGCAGCTGACACACTCTGGCGCCTCGCCTAGCGACGCCGCGCTGTCACAGAGTGGGCTAGACGACTGCAGCATTGATTCGGCGTGTGTGGTCTCCTGCTCGGGTTAGGATTGCGGTGGGGCCGTGCACATGCAGTGTGTGTGTGCTGGGCATGCAGTGCGTATGCAGTGTGCGCGCGTGCGTTTGAGCCCACCATGCCTTGATGAGTCGTCTTCGCGTCTCCGCGGTGTCGTGTCGAGCGGCCGAGTCTTTCGCAGGTATCGGCCGAGTCGAGTCTTTCGCAGGTACCCTACCCCTAACAACTTGGAAACCGGTGTAACGCTCTGTCGCAGGCACTTTTAGGGGTTAGATAATCTTGCAGGACAAACCTGGCGGTTGTCAGCTAGCTGGCGGTGATGTGGGTATACCTCGCGGGCATGCCGCTCGTTATCCCCTTAGTCTGTTGCAGGCGAAACTCGAAATCTCGATGCTACTTGCGTGTCTCCCTGTGCGAATGGATTTTCGCTTCCTGCAAGCGCTACTAGGTCCGCGCATGCGGTCTTTCCTTGCGACCGTGCTCTTGCTGGCGCTCGGCTTTACAGTCTACTACCTCGCAGAAGAGCTGAGCGTCATTGACGCGCTCTGTCGGCTCACCACCAGTCGAACCTAAACCCCATGCCCGCGGCTGATCGCGGGTAGCTCCGAGGTTGGGGTTAGGGTTAGGGTTAGGGTTAGGGGTTTATAGGGTTAGTTTATAGGGTAGGAGTAGGCGGTAGGGGTAGGGGTTAGGGTCAGGGTTGGCTCAGGGTTAGCGCCACTGACCATGCACAAACCTCCAGCACCTCGCACGCTGTACGGAATTCCCACGCCTCAGCAGCGTGTGCGAACATGGTCGGTACCCACCCCCTCGTACCTTGCATGAACCGCGGCAGACCTAACAATCGTGACGATCTCGACCGTGGGCTACGGCGACATCACTCCCTCTCCCAACTCGGGCATGCGCACCTTTACGGTTCTCTACATCCTGGTCGGCAGCGGCTACGCCTTCGGGCAGCTCGCCAACTTGCTCGATGGCGTACTCGAGGCCTTCACCATCCGGGTCAAACGGCTCCTCAAGCGCACCTCTGGCCGGGACAGGACAGCCGCAACGGGTGACGGCACGGTGGGCGCCGAGGTGTCGGGCCGCTCGGTTGGGATCGGCGGTGTGGCGCTCGACATTGACGGCGACGGCATCGCCGACTTCATCCAGCCTCCGCCTGCGTTCGTGTTCTGGACGCAGGAGCTACTGCCGGCGCTGCTGCTGCTCATGCGATGCACCCGGGTTCAAAAGGTCCAGGCATCACAGGCTTGCCGGCCTGCACACTTACAAGCCCAGGTTATGGCCGGTCAGAAGATATCGAGGGCTTGTCCGTCAGACTCCCAGCTCTTCTCAATGTGAGTACACACTCGTAATCTCCAGCAAACCCGGGACATATGCCCGCGCCTCTGCCGCGCCTGCGCTGCAGCCTCCAGTCTCGTAACGTTAACGTATATGACAAACACAGGATTGTGCAGACCGCGGGCGCGGCCGTGTTTGCCGCGCTCATGCCGGACCTCGGCTTCAACACGGCACTGTACCACTGCTTCATAACCGCAACCACCGGTAAATCATCACTCCAGTTCTAACCTCCCGCGCCCCTCCCTGCTCCACCCCCCCCTCACGCCACCCAACGCTTGCCATCTTTGCTCATATTACACACCAGTGGGCTACGGAGACGTGCCACTCACCACGCCGGAGGTGCGCCTCTTCGCTTGCTTTCACATCTTGGTATCAGTCTCGTGGCTGGCGGCACTGGTATCTTCGGTCTATAACTTGCGGGAGAAGCGTAGCTCGCAGCTGGCGCCCGTTGAAAGCGTCGCTGGCTGGAAGCTGGAAGTACAAGAGCTCGTCACCGCATGCAGCCTCTCAGGAGTGAGAAGTCTGACTATGTTTGGCTCCTGGGGGCTCGTTAGTGGTATTCCAACGCAGCACCTGCATGAGTGCGCTTCAGAGCCCAATTAAGATCTTCGATACGGCCGTCTTTCGACCACACAGGCAACTGAAGCGCGCCATGTTACTCACACACCTGCCTGAGCGCAAGAAGATCATGGCGCTGGACATCAACGGCGACGGCGTCGATGAAATCGAGTTCATCGTGGGCATGCTCCATCTCCTCGGCGTGACACTCTGCGGCGAGCCGTTGGGCTACAACGACGTCCTTCCCTTCCGGATCTTGTTCAAGCGTCTGGATGTGTCAACGACTGGAAAGCTCAGTAACGAGGGTCTGGAGGCTTACGTCAAGCTCACAGAGCAGGCCGCAAAGAAACGCCAAGACCTCAAGATGCAACCGGTGGGAAGCGCAGAACACCTCCAAGTGCGCACCCCGGCAAGCGCCCCGTCACGCACGGGGTGACCCCGGCCTCGCGGACACACGCGCTCTCGCATTCTCGCGGACGCCACACTGGTGGGATCGCGCGGATCACGCCTCACGGTTTAATTTTTGGACGTTTGCAGTTTATTGAATTATATACAGGACCGACGCCACTGGATCGTGGATCAGGCCCTTCGTCGTCGATCAGAAGTCCCGTGTGACGAGGGATGAGTCACCATATCTCACGGGGGCATGGGGGCATGGGGGCCCGGACCAAACGGGAGCCGTAAAAGGCCCGATGGTGAACTTCCGGGCGCCCCAGCGAT
>CAZPCL010000110.1:0-3575 GCA_964585105.1 uncultured Methylobacillus sp. | reverse complement strand
ATTATATGAAAGAAGTTCTAAAAGAAATAGGTCAAGTTTTATTTTGGAAATTATCGATTAAACCAGGTAGGCCAATGGCTTATGGAAAAATAAATAAAGCTGACTTTTTTGGCTTGCCAGGAAATCCTGTTTCGGCAATGGTTACTTTCTATCAAATAGTTCAGGGTGCACTCAAAATTCGGATGGGCTTGGCAATTGATGACGAAATTCCATTATTAAAAGTAGAGTGTGTAGAATCAATTTTTAAAAGACCGGGTAGAACAGAGTTTCAAAGAGGAAAACTATTTCAATCGAATGGGGAATGGAAAGTTAAAACGACAGGTCAGCAAGGATCTGGCATTCTAAGTTCAATGAGTAAAGCAAATTGCTTTATAGTTCTCGATATGGACAGAAACTCAATTAAAGCTGGTGATATGGTTAATATTCAATTAATGGATTGTTTTATATAGAACTGATTTCATTAATTATTTTCAATAAATAAGCTATAATTAGATTCTTTTATCAGCTTTAAATTAATTAATTTGGCAACCCTTTCTCTTAAAAATAAACGTGGCTTATCTATAACTGAAACAATTATTTTATCTGTATTATTTCATGCAGCATTCTTGTTTTATATTCCATCGCTAAATCTGGAAGATACAAAATTACCGATAGAATTAGATATTGATATTCTAATAAATCAGCCAGAACCAATAAATGAGATTATTTCAAAGCCAGAACCAAAACCTATAAAAAAAATAAAAACTAAAGAGCCGTTACCAGTCAAAGAAATTATTAAACCAGAAAAAAAAGTGCCTACTATTAAACCAGAACCAATCGCACTGCCACAACCAAAAAAAAATATAACCCCACCCTTTGTAATTAAAAAAATAATAGAAAGTTATAGTACGAAATTAGCTAAAGCTATCTCTGGACAAAAAAAATATCCTCGAATCGCTCAAATGAGGGGATGGCAAGGAGAAATTATTCTTGATCTAAAAATTGATGGGCAAGGTAAACTAATTAACGCCAAAATTAAACAAGCGAGTAAGTTTAAAATTTTAGATAATGAGGGATTAAATATGGTAAAAAGAGCCTCCCCCTTTCCCAAACCGCCAAAAGAGCTCCAATCTAAAATTTTTAATGTACTTGTTCCAATTTCTTTTAAACTTCAATAACAGGAAAGGGTCTACGAATTATGGAAAATATAACTTTAAGTAACAAAGTGCCAAATTTTGAACTAGAAGGGACTAATAATTTATCTTTTAATCTATCAAACTTTATTGGAAAATATATTATTATTTATTTTTATCCAAAAGACTCAACGCCAGGCTGTACAAACGAAGGTATTGATTTCAAAGAAAATATTAGTAAGTTTAAAAAATTGAATGTAGAAATATTTGGAGTGTCTAGAGATACTATAAAATCTCACGAAAACTTTAAGGCTAAATATAACTTTCCCTTTGAGCTCTTATGTGATTCGGAAGAAATTGCTTGCAACCTTTTTGGTGTAATGAAAATGAAAAATATGTATGGTAAAAAAATAAGGGGTATAGAACGAAGTACTTTTTTAATCAGCCCTGAAGGTAAATTAATTAATGAATGGAGGGGTGTTAAAGTTAATGGCCATATTGAAGAAATCCTCAAAGTCTTAAAATCTTAAAGTAGAAATTAAATGCAAAAAAAAACTAAATCAACAAAACTTTTTGTTCTAGATACTAATGTTCTTTTACATGATCCATCTTGTCTTTTTAGATTTGAGGAGCATGATATATATCTACCCATGGTTACAATTGAAGAATTAGATAATAATAAAAAAGGTGGTAGTGAAGTAGCAAGAAATGCAAGGCAAACTCATAGGTATTTAGAAGATATTATAGGTCCCCATATTGGCAAACTTTCATCAGGCTGTCCGTTAAAATCAAAAATTAATCCTCGTATTTCAGGTAATTTATTTTTACAAACACATCCTATAGATTTTGATTTACCGATGCTTTCTGGAAGTAAGGCAGATAACCAAATATTGAGTGTTGTAGCAGACCTTAAGAAAAAACAAAAAAAGAGACAAGTAATATTAGTATCCAAAGACTTTAATATAAGAATCAAAGCAAGAGCGCTTGATATGTCTACGGAAGACTATTTTAACGATAAGGTAATGCAGGATAGTGAAATACTTTATAAAGGATCGATAGAACTACCTGAAAATTTCTGGGAAAAGCATAGTAAAGGAATGGAATCTTGGCAAAAAGAAGGAAAAATGTTTTATCGTTTAACTGGGCCACTTTGTTCGAGTTTCTTGGTTAATCAATTTTTATTTTTTGACTTTGAAAAACCATTTCATGCAATAGTAAAATCTTTGAATGGTAAAACTGCAACATTGGAAGTTATTTATGATTTTTCCCACCCCAAATCTAATATTTGGGGTATCAATGCTAGAAATAAAGAGCAAAACTTTGCCCTAAATTTACTAATGAATCCTGATATAGATTTTGTTTCACTTCTTGGTCAAGCTGGGACAGGTAAAACTTTATTGGCTCTAGCCGCCGGATTAGACCAAACATTAGATAAGAAAATTTATACCGAAATTATTGTTACCCGCGTTACAGTTTCAGTTGGGGAAGATATTGGATTTCTTCCAGGTACAGAAGAAGAAAAAATGACCCCATGGATGGGTGCATTAGAAGATAATCTGGATGTTCTTAATAAATCAGACGCTAATGTCGGGGATTGGGGAAGATCAGCAACCCAAGATTTAATTAGGTCAAGATTAAAGGTAAAATCTTTAAATTTTATGCGTGGTCGTACTTTTCTTAAAAAATATTTAATCATTGATGAAGCACAAAATTTAACGCCTAAACAAATGAAGACATTAATAACTCGAGCAGGCCCAGGAACTAAGGTGGTATGTTTAGGTAATATCGGTCAAATCGATACTCCCTATTTGACTGAAGGAAGTTCAGGATTAACTTATGTCGTTGATCGATTCAAAGGATGGGATCATAATGGACACATCACCCTACTTCGTGGTGAAAGATCAAGGCTAGCAGATTATGCAACTGAAATCCTCTAATCAAATACATAGTAAGGGATTCTATTTTTTCCTATCTGCTCAATTTCTTTCGGCCCTAGCCGACAATGCTCTTCTTTTTGCAGCAATAGCAATGTTAACCAGGCTTGACGCGCCCACATGGCACCAACCCCTTCTGCTTCAATTTTTTGTGTTTGCTTATATTGCCCTAGCACCATTTGTGGGAGCTTTTGCAGATGCAAGGCCAAAAAAACAAGTTATGTTTCTTTCTAATGGTATTAAATTGATTGGGTGCCTCGCAATGCTTTTTGGAATGCCGCCACTATATGCCTACGGTATTGTTGGGATTGGTGCTGCAGCTTATTCTCCAGCTAAATATGGAATTTTAACTGAAATTCTTCCTACTAATTCTTTAGTAGCAGCCAATGGATGGGTTGAAGGATCAACAGTAGCTGCAATTATTTTAGGTGCAATGTTTGGAGGTATTATTGCTGTATATGACGTAGATTTAGCAATAATTACTATCAGTATTCTTTATTTAATAGCAGCTATTTTTAACAAATACATG
>CAZPCL010000109.1:0-3576 GCA_964585105.1 uncultured Methylobacillus sp. | reverse complement strand
AAAGAACATTTAGGGTTACCTGAAAAAGAAGACGTAAGGGTAGGAATTATTACTTATAAAATTGCTGCACATGCAGCAGATTTAGGGAAAGGGCACCCGGGTGCTCAAATTCGTGATAATGCTTTGTCTAAAGCACGTTTTGAATTTAGGTGGAATGATCAATTTAATCTTGGACTTGACCCTGAAAAAGCAAAAGAATTTCATGACGAAACATTACCTCAGGAAGGTGCAAAGCAAGCGCATTTTTGTTCGATGTGCGGACCACATTTTTGTTCGATGAAAATTTCACAAGATGTAAGAGATTATGCAAAGAAAAAAGGTGTTACAGATGAACAAGCGCTCCAAAAGGGAATGGAAGAAAAATCAATTGAATTTGTTAAGAAAGGCTCAAAAGTCTATCAAAAAGTATAATATAAATAATGGATTTTTATCTTTTATGGGTTGCATTTCTTCTAGGAATTGTTGAGGGAGTAACAGAATTTCTGCCCGTTAGTTCGACAGGGCATTTAATAGTTGCCGCTGAGCTTTTAAATTTCACGGGTGCCTCTAGTAAAGTATTCGAGATATTTATTCAACTCGGCGCAATATTTGCTGTTGTTGTAGAGTACAGAAAAAAGATTTTAGATACTTTTATTGGCATACAGACTGATAAAGTTGCTCAAGATTTTACGAGGAACTTGATTATTGCTTTTATTCCAGCAGCAATATTAGGCTTCTTTTTTCATGGATTAATTAAAGAATATTTATTTAATCCAATTGTAGTTGGAGTTGCATTAATAGCTGGTGGAGTTCTTATGATTATTATTGAAAAAAAATTACCAAATAGGCCTAAAGTTAATGTTGATAAAATCAACAACAAACAAGCAATCATTGTTGGGATAGCTCAATGTTTTGCACTGATACCAGGAGTATCTCGATCTGCTTCCACAATTATGGGTGGACTAATAGGTGGGTTAGATAGAAAAACTGCAACAGAATTTTCATTCTTTTTAGCTATCCCAATTATTTTTGCCGCTTCTGTTTTTGATTTATCTTCAAATATAGATATTTTAAATAAAGGTGATATCCCAGTATTTTTAGTAGGGTTTATAACTGCATTTTTAAGCTCTTACTTAATTATTAAGATTTTTATTTGGTTTGTAGCAAACAATACATTTGTAGTATTTGGTTGGTATAGGATTGTCGTTGGTTGTTTAACTATTTATTATTTTCTTTAAAAATTTTAATGAAAGATTATCAGAATTTAATTCCAATCTTAAAAAAAATTGAAAAGCTCTCAGAAAGTAACCCAATATCTATTAAGAAAGCACTCTCAGAATTGGATCACTTTGGCTTTTCTCTAATTGCATTAATCTTAGTGCTTCCATTTATGCAGCCTTTCCCAGTTGGGCCTCTCAGTGTTATTGGGGGATTAACAATTGCTGCTCTAGGTATGCAACTATTAAAAAGAAAGCCTTTTCCAGTTTTGCCACAAAAGCTTTTGATTATCACTCCAAGTAATAAAAGTTGGAAATGGATTACTAAAGTTTGTATTTTTATAATCTATTGGTCAAAAAAGATAACTAAACCAAGATTACTATGGTTTGTTTCAAATGAAACAGGCCTAAGGTTTGAAGGTGGGATTTTTATCGTGGGAGGTTTATTAATGGCAATACCATTTGCAATGATTTTACCACTGAATAATTTTTTCCCTGGGATTGCAATATTATTTGCAACAATTGCACAATTTGAAAAAGATGGCTTTTTTATCATACTTTCAATTTTTTGGATTATTTTCTCAATCATATACTTTAGTTTATTTTTTTATGGGCTATATTATCTTGGAGGAGAGGGTATGCAATACCTCCCAGAATGGATTCTTCAGTTTACTCAATGAGTGAGATTTCTGATCAGCTTATTCCATGGCAAAAAAAATTTGGAAGGAATGATTTGCCTTGGCAAGAAACAATCAATCCTTATCTTGTTTGGATATCTGAAGTGATGTTGCAACAAACTCAAGTTAAAACAGTAGTACCGTACTATCGAAAATTTATAAGAACCTTTCCAAATGTAAAGAGTTTGGCATTAGCTGATGATGAGGATGTGATGCAGTTATGGAGTGGGCTAGGTTATTATGCGAGGGCAAGAAATTTACATGAAAGCGCAAAAATAATTCATAGTGAATACCGAGGTAAATTTCCAACTAAGCTCACTGACCTTTTATCTCTCCCGGGAATAGGACGCTCTACCGCTGGAGCAATTTGCTCTCTTGCATTAAATCAAAAAACACCAATATTAGATGGTAACGTTAAACGAGTTTTCACCCGACTTTATGGGATTAAAGATTGGGTAGGTGTTATATCCGTTGAGAAAAAATTATGGGCTATGGCTGAAAGAAATCTCCCTGAAAGTAAATTTGGAAATTATAACCAAGCTCTTATGGATTTAGGAGCAACAATCTGTGTTAAAAAAGAACCAATGTGTTTGCAATGCCCAATTAATAATAGCTGTAAAAGTTTTTTGCACAAATGGACTGATATTATTCCGGCGCCGAAACCAAAAAGAGAAAAATTGACTGAGGTATCTTATTTTTATATTGTACAAAGTAAATCAAAATTTCTATTTATTAAGAAACCAAAAAAAGGAATATGGGGGGGGCTTTGGTCATTTCTAGAATCTAAAGAGGAGTTGGATATTAAGCAGTGGATTTTAAATAACCTTGAAGTTAGTGATTTTAAATTATTGCAGAATGGAGTTATGACTTCAGTTTTTACTCACTATAAACTTAAAATGTATTATCAGCATATAAAAGTAAAAAATGTAAAAAGTAAGGAAGATTTTTCAGGGGGGTCATGGCATGATAAGGATAAAATTGAAGAGGGCGCATATCCCGCACCAGTGAAGAAAATATTAAAAAAATTAATACAAGATGGAACAGCCTTATAGTTTATTTTTGTTTAGGGGTTGCGACCAACATAATTACAAGGCATGATTCAAATTAATTAAAAAAAGTAAGGAATTAAGATTATGCATAAGTTTATTGATCCTATCGCAAGAGTTTTATTGTCACTGATATTTTTTATTTCAGTATTATTTATTTTAAGTAATATCTTAAATACTCCGAATGGTTACGGGGCTTATCAGGATATGCTTGGAGCAAGAGGGTTACCAGGTATTTTTGCTCCTCTAAGTATCCTAATCCAATTTGTTGGGGGTATAACTCTTATTATTGGGTATAAAATCAAAATCACAGCATATACTTTAGCTGCATACTCTTTTCTTTGGTCAATAGTATATTTAATAAGCGCATTTTCAGGGCAACCACATCTACTATTAATGTCACTCCAGTATTTAACTATAACAGGTGGCCTTTTTTATATGGGAGCCCATCCAGCTAATGGTTTTAGTATTGATGGGTTAAAAAAATAAGATTACAGTGCTTAGCTTTTTTTTATTCCCATTCTAATTTTGGATATATTTGATTAATATTTCTAGCATTTTGAACATCAAATAATTCCCATTTATTTGCTTCGGATTGAGCTACTGTTTCTATGGCTTTTTGAAGTCCTATATCTTCTGCAATTGCTTGCCTTATTT
>CAZPCL010000108.1:0-3585 GCA_964585105.1 uncultured Methylobacillus sp. | reverse complement strand
AAGGGCGGCTTAGGTGCGGTATCGAGTGATGTAAATGGTTTTGGGGTTAATTTTGGATTAAAGATAATCCACCAAATTATGAAATTAAGATTTAAAATTTAAGATTAAAACCCTCGTAGTTCAACGGATAGAATAGGAGTTTCCTAAACTCTAGATACAAGTTCGATTCTTGTCGAGGGTACCATACTGGGATAGATAACTTAAAAAAAAGAATTAATTTTGTAAGGTAAATTTATCTATTATGAGGCAGCCATTCTCCTCCATGCACGGCCAATCTGATTGCCGACCACATGAGTTTAGAGTGATACTACTCCTTTTTACGCAATAATCATCACCTTTAATTTTTTCATAACTGCTACATTCTTCATTTATCGTAAAGCTTCCTGCTGTTAATTTTTTTTGTGTGTTTGACGAAATTTCTGCGTAAAGTACATTTTGATATAGAGCCAAGAGTAGGAAAAAGAATACATTCTTCATAATTCTGGACTAGTCTCTATCAGATTATTTTATTAGTCTAGACTTGGTTCTGTTACGGTTAGAATTGATGTCACAGGGTCAGCACCCATCTTAACTGCATAGCCAGTGCTTCCGTCACTTGATAAGTCAACACTCACTGAATCAGTTAGCTTAAATTCCAAACTAAATTGTGATGTTTTGGTTACTTTTTTTGGAGCCGTCCATTGAACCACCCAAAGCATTCTTGTTGCGTCTTCACAATCACTTGCTGCAGAATTATCGTTTTGTAATAGTTTTGCTTCTGCTGTTCCATTAGACATAGTTCGACCTGCTCCGCTATCCCAGTATCCATCAAAACTAGAGCATGCATTACTGAAAACGTTAATCACTTCATAACTAAAGCCTGGATTAGCATCTGCAGCACCTCCGCATTCAAGCGTATTAGTATCAGGTGCATTATCTGTAGCAACTGCATCATGAGTATTGGTATCATTATCCACAGTTTCATTGGTATATGCAGTGACTTTATCCGCGATAGACCAACAAGTCGTTCCTGTTCCAGTTAAACCTCTTAGTGCTTCAGAAAATGTTTCTTTATGCTTGATACCAAATCTGTTAGACATAACCCCAACCATATGAGTATAGGTGCCTGGAGGAATATCAAAATCTCCAGTAGGAAGATTACCCACGTTTGGCATCTTTATAACATGATCAACACCCAAAGCTTTGTCAAGCATGAACGAACATGATGAAAAATCGGGGTCTTCACCAGCAGCGTTTATTGGGTCGTCAGTACAGATACCAAATTTAAAGAATTTTATTAGATAGTTATTTGGAATTTCCTGGCATTGGTTGGCATCTTCGCCAGCCGCTTGATTTGAGCTATTTACCATCTCTGAGCCACCATCTGCATCAACAATAATTGCTCCCGCTGCATTTCTTGCGCAAGTTGCTTGAGAAGAGGTAGCCATTAACAGCATAAATAATAAGAGTATAAAAGTTGATGTTGTTCTAAGTGTCATTTTATTTAAAATCCTTTAACAGTGACTGTTGAGCTCTTCTTCTGTTTATAAATTTTATTTTCTCGTCTTACCTTCTTAAGACGCTGATCTGACATACTACCCATTTTGTAAGCATAACTTGTAAATATTGGCGCTTTCTCTTTTTTAAATGCTTGAATTAAATCATATTCAAATTTAACAAAGTTGTCAGTGGGTTCACTAGATGAGTATTGCCTGTGCCCAGCTTCAATTGCAAAGCCTGGAATAACTGGTACTTCAGCCCTGAATGAGAGATCACTTCCTATTGAATCTTTATCACCCCTAATTACGCTATGCCATCTAAATGCCCTTGCATAGAATGTAGCCCAATTCATATAAGGTAAGGGAATCCCAATCTCAACATCAACACCGCCTAAAGCATGTTCATCTAATCCGTTATCCCCAGCTTGCCAACTTGTAGTTGCCCAGTACCTATTAATATTAAGTTCGCCTACTGTAGTTCTTGCTTCCAACCCTAAACTTGCCCTACCATGACGGTATGGATATTCTTGGTCATAAAAAGTGTTCACACCGAGTAGTAATTTTTCATCAGCCACGAGGCGTCGATAGCCTAGTCCCATGTTTAGTGTTGCTCGACCCGCATCGAGAAATAAGCTTCCTTGTGTAAACCAGGTATTTTTTATATCATCAGGATCAGATAATCCCTTTACTACAAGAATACTTGCACTTGAAAGGTCATCAGGGGAATCAATACTTAATTCAAATACATCGAAATGTTTTTCAAGATAAGATGTTGCAATTCCTACTACTTCATCTTTAACGCCATTTTTTATGGCATTTTTTACCTTGTCTGTGTCATCAGAATTTACTTGCGTTGCAAATAAAGCTAAGACTAAGAATAAATATTTTTTTATATACGCAGCGTTCAAAAAAACTCCATATTTTGCTTCTAACAGAAATTAATATAATTTCTTATCAATCAATTATACATAATAATCAAGACTAAACATTAACTTCACCGTTATAAATTACCTTTTGTTGTTTTTTTTACACAAATACAATTTTTCTAAAAACATAAATTGACTAACAATCTGTTTAAGGTGCCAATTAAAGTTAAGCTAAATTCTTAGCTTGTCTTGAGTTGGTTAGAGGTTTCTAACATTAGTTTTCTTGATGAAGGTGATTCTAGACTAATTTTCCCAATTACCCCACTTCGGTAATCATTAATAAAGGTTATTGCTGCTTTCAGAAGATCAAATTTTTTCCCTTTCATAACGAAATTCCTTGAGTTTGCAATATGCCTTAAAAACTCTTCATCAGCGGGTATAGGACTCTTAAAACTATATTGATTAATTAATAGTTCTGGATATTTTTCTTTAAGTGTGTCGCTAAGTGCCAATGCAGTTTCAATCTCATCATAAGCATTGATGCCAATAGAATGTGAAGCTGCTAAGAAAAGTCCATCTAACTCATTTGTAATTTTAGGCCACATCATTCCAGGGGTATCTGTGAGTATCATGCTGTTGTTTATTTCAATTCTTTGTTGCATTTTAGTCACCGCTGGAACATTCCCAACTTTTGCAATTCTTTTATTTTTTAAAGCATTAATAATGGTTGATTTACCTACATTAGGTACACCCATAATTAACATTCTTAGAGGTTTCACGCTTGTTCCTCTGTGAGGGGCTAATTTTTCACAATGCAATAAAATTTGCTTAACATCGCTATTTTTTTTTGCTGACAAACTAATTGCATTTATTTTTGGTTGAGAGTTGAAATAGCTTATCCACTGCTCAGTAATCTTTGAGTCTGCAAGGTCGGCTTTATTAAGTACTTTTAGATTCGGTCTTTGTCGAGCTGAGCGAATTGATTCGATTAATGGATTAATTGAGCTGCCAGGAATTCGAGCATCCAAGACTTCAATGATGACATCATTAAATTCCATAGCCTCTTCTGCTTTTTTCTTAGCAGCAGTCATATGTCCCGGGTACCACTGGATACTCATTAAACCATCCTAATAAAAAATTTATATTTTGTAATTATGACCTATTAAAGATTAAGGTAAACTATCAAGATGCAAAAGCTAGAAGATATAAAACCTCAGCAATCAATTGAATTATTGAAATCA